>DATFVB010000019.1 GCA_035260525.1 Thermoanaerobaculia bacterium | reverse complement strand
GATCGCGCGGGGAGAGGACTGGACGCGCCACCGGCTCGCGACCCCCCTCTTCATCCTGTTCGGGCTCTCGGGCATCGTCCTCGCCGTCGCATGCACGAACGTCGCCGGTCTACTCCTCGCGAAGGCGACCGCACGCACGCGCGAGATCGCGATCCGGCGCAGCCTCGGCGCGAACACGGCGCGGCTCGTCCGGCAGCTCCTCACCGAGAGCCTCGTCCTCGCCCTCGCCGCGAGCGCCGCCGCCTGGCTCGTCGCCCAGGGGTTGACCGCCGGCGTGCTCTCCGTGATGGCGAGGACGCGCCACCCGCTGTTGATCGCGTCCCCGATGAGCGGGCGCGTCCTCCTCTTCGGGATCGCCGCCGCCGCCGTGACCGGCGTGCTCGCGGGCCTCGTTCCGGCGTGGCGGGTGTCGCACACGGAACTGACGCCGTCGCTCAAGGAGGCGGCGCCGGTCGCGGGGGGCGGCCGCCGCGGCGGGCGCGGCGCCGGGATCCTGGTCGCGGCGCAGGTGGCGCTCGGTCTCCTCCTCGTCACCGCCGCGGGGCTCTTCGCGCGGACGCTCGCGAATCTGCGGCGCGTGGAGCTCGGGTTCCGGCCCGATCACCTCGTTCTCTTCTCGGTCCGTCCGGGGTTGAACGGCTACTCCGGCGAACGGCTGTCCGGCTTCTACGACGACCTCCGGCAGAGGCTCGAGGCGATCCCGGGAGTGCGGGGCGCCACCCTCGCGCTCCACGGCGTCATCGGCGGCGGCGATTCGACGACGACGATCGAGCAGCCCGGCGGCAGGAAGCTCGACACCCACGTCAACATCGTCGCCGCGCGGTATTTCGAGACGCTCGGCATCCCGATCGTCGCCGGGCGGCCGCTCGGCGAAGGCGACCGCTCGCCGCAGGCCCCCGCCGCCGTCGTCAACACGGAGCTCGCGCGGCTCCTCTTCCCCGGCCAGAGCCCTCTCGGCCGCACGATGTCGCTCGATCCCAAACGGCCGCCGATCTCGATCGTGGGCGTGTGCGGCCCGGTCCGCTACAACCGGCTGCGCGACCCCGCGCCCCCGACGTTCTACGTGACCTACCGCGAGCGCCCGACCTCGCCGGACGAGATGACGTTCCACGTCCGGTACTCGGGCGATCCGGCCGCGGCGATGGCCGCCATCCGGGAGACCGTCGCGGCGCTCGACCCGAACCTTCCGGTCGTCGACCTCCAGACCCAGGACGACGCGATCGACGGCGCGCTGTCGATCGAGCGCGTCTTCGCGATCCTCACGGGCTCCTTCGCCGCGCTCGCCCTGCTGCTCGCGGCGATCGGGCTCTACGCGGCGCTCGCGTTCTCGGTCGCCCGCCGGACCCGCGAGATCGGCGTGCGGATCGCACTCGGCGCGACGGCCTCCCGGATCCGGCGCTCCGTCATGCGCGACGCTCTGACGCAGACTTTCGCGGGGCTCGCGGTCGGAGTCGCCGCCGCCGTCGCGCTCGGCCGCGTACTCCGGAGCCAGCTCTTCGGACTCTCCGCCCTCGATCCGCTCGTGCTCGCCGGCGCGGCGGCCGTGCTCCTCGCGGCGGCCGCGCTCGCCGCGTGGCTCCCGGCCCGGCGGGCGTCGTCCGTAGACCCGATGACGGCGCTGCGGACGGAGTGAGCGCGGGAGAGAAGGAGGAAGAAGTGACGGGACTCGTTTGCGACCTGCGCTTTGCATTTCGGAACCTCCGGAAGACCCCGGGGTTCGCGGCCGTCTCCGTCGCCGTCCTCGCGCTCGGCATCGGGGCGAACGTGGCGGTGTTCTCCCTGGTCGACGAGATCTGGCTCCATCCGATGCCGGTCCCGCATGCCGACCGCCTCGTCCGGATCTTCACGAGCAATCCCGGTCCCGAGGGCGTTGTCGCGCAGGGCTACAGCTCGTACCCCGACCTCGACAGCCTTCGCGGCACCGCGAAGATGCTCTCGGGGGTCGCCTCTCTCGAACGCCGCGGCGCCCTGCTCGACACCGGAAGCGAGAACCGTCTCGTGACGGCCGCCGTCGTCTCGAACGGCTTCTTCGACGTTCTCGCACCCGTACCGGCGCTCGGCCGCACGATTCCCGAGGCGGAGGCGGCCAACTCCGGGACCAGGGTCGTGATGCTGAGTTACCCGTTCTGGCGCGGCCAGTTCGCCGGGGATCGGGCCCTGCCGGGCAAGACGATCGTTCTCGACCGGCAGCCGGTCCTCGTCGCGGGAATCCTGCCGCGCGGGTTCCGCGGAACAGACCCCCTCTCCGTCCCTGACGTCTGGATCCCGGTCGGGACCTGGATCGAGCTGACGGGAGAGCGGGCCCGCCTCTCCCGGCGCGGTTTCCGCGATCTCGACCTTTTCGCGCGGCTCGCGCCCGGCGCCACGATCGCGCAGGCGCGATCGGAGACCGCCGGAATCTCCGGCGTGCTCGCACGCGCGTTTTCCGAGACCAACGGCGGGCGGCGTATGACCCTCCTCCCCGAGAGCGCATCGAGGGGCGGGGACGTCGCGCGCCTCTCCTCGATCCTCCTCGCGACCGCCGGGCTCGTCCTCCTCATCGCCTGCGCCAACGTCGCGAGCCTGCTCCTCTCCCGGTCGGAGCACCGGCGTCACGAGCTCGCGACCCGGGTGGCCCTCGGCGCGACCCGCCGACGTATCGTCCAGCAGCTCGCCATCGAGACGACGGTGCTGGCGGCCGCGGGAGGGGGTGCGGCGCTCCTCGTCGGCTCGTCGCTGATCGCCCTGCTCCCCGGCCTTCTCGCCGACCTGAACCTGGGCGCCGGCATCGACGCCCACATGAGCCTGCGCGTGATCGGCTTCGCGGCGCTTGCCGCGGGAGGCTCGCTCTTCCTCTTCGGCGTGCTCCCCGCCCTTGCCGTGTCGGGGGTCGCGCCCGCGAGCATGCTGAGACGGCCGACGGAGACGGGACGGACGCGGGGAGGGCTGCGCTCGGCCCTCGTCGTCGGGCAGGTGGCCGTCGGCCTCGCGCTGTCGGTCACGGCGATCCTCCTCGTGCGGTCGTTCGCGCGGGCGCAGCGCGCCGATCCCGGTTTCGACGCCCACCAGAACATGCTCGTCGTCGAGCTCGTGCCCTCCTTCGGTGCGCCGACGCCCGAGGCGCAGCGGTCCTTCGTCGAGGAGGCGCGGCGGCGGCTGGAAGCGCTGCCCGGGGTATCGGGCACGGCCGCGGCGATGCGCATTCCTTTCGGCCTGAGCGGAAGCGGTGCGACCCGAAAGCTCTTCCTTCCGGACGGGGGCGCAGAGCACGAGGAGAAGAGCGTCGGCTTCGATCCGGTCGGCGACCGCTTTTTCCAATTGATCGGCACGCCGGTTCTCAGTGGGCGCGCGATCGACGCGCGCGACGTGCGGGACGGTGCGCACGTGCTGGTCATCAACCAAACGATGGCCCGCCGGTTCTGGCCCGGCGGCGACGCCCTCGGGCGGACCGTCCGGCTCGACCGGCCCGACGGAGCCGATTACCGGATCGTCGGCATCGCCCGCGACAGCGTCAACGCCGAGCTGGGCGAGGATCCGGCGCCGTACCTCTACACGCCGATGGGCGCCGACGACTACGGAGAGCTCACCCTCGTCGTCCGCACGCGAGGCGAGGCCTCGACGATGGCGGGCCCGGTCCGCCGCGCGCTCCACGAGGCCGGAACCGACGTCCCGGCCATCTACTTCGCGACCCTGCGCGAGCATATGCGGCTGGCAACCGCCGGCCAGAGGGTGACGACCGACCTCGTTGTTTCGCTCGGCTCGACGGGGTTGCTCCTCGCCGCCGTCGGGCTCTACGGATTGATGTCGTTCCTCGTCTCGGCCCGTATCCGCGAGATCGGGATTCGGGTCGCGCTCGGCGCATCGCCGGGCTCGGTTTTCCGCGGCGTGTTCGCGCGCGTCTTCCAGCTGACTGGCGTCGGGATCGCCGCGGGCGCGGTCCTCTCCGTCGCCTCCGCGCGGGCCGTCCGCTCGCTCCTGTTCGGCGTCGCTCCCGGCGATCCCGTCGCTTTCGCCCTCGCCGTCGTGATCCTCGGAGCGACGGCGGCAGCGGCGGCCTTCCTGCCGGCGCGGCGGGCGACGCGGGTGGACCCCGCCGAAGTTCTCCGATGCGAATGACGCGATCTTCGCCGCAATCTCGAAAAACCGACCCCATGAAAGCCTCGAGGGAGGAATGACCATGCTTCACGATCTCGTCCGGGACGTCGCGGTCGCCGCGCGCATGATCCGCCGCCGGCCGAAGTTCGCGGCGATCGCGGTAATCACGCTCGCCGTGGGGATCGGCGCGAACACCGCGGTGTTCAGCGTCGTCCGCGCCCTGCTCCTGCGCTCGCTCCCGTACCGGGAACCGGACCGGCTCGGGTTCGTCTCGGGAGTCGACGTCCGGCACGGCGCGGCCGAGCGGCGGGCTTCCTTCGACGAGTTCCGCCAGTGGCGGGCGCAGAGCCGGGAATTCGAGGATCTCATCGCCGTCTCGCCGCTCTGGAATTTCACCCTGACCGGCGGGTCCGATCCCGAGCAGGTCAAGGGGCACTTCGTCTCCGAAGGGTTCTTCGACGCTCTCGGCATCCCGCCCGCGGTCGGCCGCGGCTTCACGGCCGCGGAGCACCGCACGGCGGCCCCGGTCGTCGTGATCAGCGACGGGCTCTGGCGGAGGCGGTTCGGCGCCGACCCGCGCATCGTCGGCCGCACGCTGTCGGTCGAAGGCGAGACGGCGACGATCGTCGGTGTGGCCGCGCCGGGGTTCGAGTTCCTGGAGCCCGCCGAGCTCTGGGCGCCCCTCGAACGAAACCCGTTCTCGCACAGCCGCGGCTACGTCCGCATGCTCTCCGTCGCGGGGCGCCTTCGGCGCGGCGTCTCGCCGGAGGCCGCCGGGCAGGAGCTCGCGGCGATCGCTGCCCGGCTCGACGGCCGTCCCGCCGGCGACCCGCGGACGGCTGTCCGGGTCGTCCCGCTCCGCGAGCATCTCCTCGGCAGGATCCGGC
>DATFVB010000018.1 GCA_035260525.1 Thermoanaerobaculia bacterium | reverse complement strand
CCGCTACGTCGACCGCGTCGCGCGGCGGGTGGGCGACGTCGACCCTCCGCGCGTCCGGGGAGCGACCGACGTCACCGTGGACGAGATGGAGACGACGATCGCCGAGTTCTACCGCGAAGCGCGGCAGTCCGACGCGGATCTGGCCGCGAGCCTTCCGCTCGACGTGGATCTGAAGGAGATCTTCCCGAAGCCGCGCCGCGCCCGGCTCCGGCCGGGGCGGTCCGCCGCGGACCTCGTGGCCGAGTGCGGCAAGGCGATCGTCGACCGGGTCACGTACTGGACGGGAGTGCGGAGACCCCTCATCAAGAGCCTCGTCGAGTCGATCGAGCGCAGGCTGCGGGAGCTCGATCTCGCGACGGAAGCGTCGCGGGAACGCGCCGATCTCGCGGCCGTGACCGCGTACGTCACGACGCTCGCGATGAACTACCTCGTCCGGGGCGAGTTCATCGCGACGGAGGAGGAATGACCGGATGAAGATCGCCGTGCTCTACGACGTCTGGGAGGAGGGGGGCGCGCCGCCGCCGGAGGAGAAACCCGCCGAGGAGCCCGTTCCGCGCGCGCGCAAGCGCAAGAAGAAGCCGCCGCCGAAGCGGATCCGGCGGCCGAAGCTCGACCGGGAGGAGATCTTCGACGCGCTCGTCAAGATCGGCCACGAGCCGTCCTACCACGTCCTCGACGGGAAGGATTCGTCGCTCCTGAACCTCGCGCGAAACGGCGCCGAGCTGATCTTCAACCTCACCGAGTCGTACGCGGGCGACGACACGCGCGACATGAACATCGCGGCGTACCTCGAGCTGCTCGACCGGCCGTTCACCGGCGCCGGCTCGCATGCGCTGTATCTCGCCCAGGACAAGGCGCTGGCGAAGAAGATCTTCCAGTTCCACGGCCTGCCGACGCCCTACTTCGCCGTGATCGACCGCGGGAAGGTCGGCTTCTCCCACGACATCCAGTTCCCGCTGATCGTCAAGCCGACGTCGGAGGACGGCTCGATCGGCATCGACGCGGGGTCGGTCGTCCGCACGATCAAGGAGATGATGGAAAGAGTCGAGCAGATCCAGGAGCGTTTCGACTCCCCGGTCCTCGTCGAGGAATATGTCGAGGGACGGGAGATCTACGCCGCGGTCATCGGCAACGACCGGCCGGAGGCGCTGCCGCTCGTCGAGCTCGACCTCTCCAAGCTCCCGGAAGGGATGCCGCGGATCGCCGGGACCGAGGTCAAGTGGGAGCGGGAAACGGAGGCCTACAAGAGGACGAAACCGGCGATCGCAACCGACCTCGACGAAGAGCTCGTCCGGAAGGTCGAGGAGACCGCGATCGCGGCGTATCGCGCCCTCGAGCTCCGCGACTACGGCCGGATCGATCTGCGGATCGGAACCGACGGCAAGATCTTCGTCATCGAGGCGAATCCGAACCCGTGGCTCTCCTCCTCGGCCGAGTTCGCGATGGCCGCGAAGGAATCGGGAAGGTCGTATCACGGGATGATTCGCGAGATCGTCGACCTCGCCATGGCCCGCGCCAGCTAGCGGGCGCGGGCCGTACATCGAGCCGGAATTCAGCGCGATGCGTCGACGCGCGACGGATCGGCTGCCTCGCGGTGGGCGCGTCAGCGCCTGACGCGCCCACCTTCCAGCACGTCTGGCCACGCCTCGTCGCCAAAGGACATTGCGCCACAGGACCCGCGGGTCGGCGACGCCGATGACGATCAGCGTTGCCGGTTGAGTGGGCACAGAGGCGCGGCGAGACGCGAGCCCGACGGGATGCGGGTCGATCGCGACGTCCCGAGGCATACCGGAACGTATGTCGCAGGGCGGCGCGGGCGGCACACGCCCGTCCGGCTCGATGGATCGCCGCGTTAGGCGATGGAAACGTGATTTCTGCCGTTCTGCTTGGACCGATACAGCGCCCGATCGGCCGCGCGGCAGAGGTCGGCGGGTCCGGCCATCTCCGGCGTGCATTCGGCGACGCCGAACGAGCACGTGACGCCGAGCGAGACCGCGCCGGATTCGTAGGGAGCGGCGGCGACTTCGCGCCGGAGCTTCTCGGCGACCTGGGCGGCCGCCGCGGCGTCCGTCTCGGGGCAGAGGACCCCGAACTCCTCGCCGCCGATCCTCGCGAGCGTCTCTTCGACGCGCAGCACGCGCGCCATCCGGCCGGCCACCTGCTGCAGCACGAAATCGCCGGCGAGGTGGCCGTGGCGGTCGTTGACGGACTTGAAGAGGTCGATGTCGGCGAAGATGAGCGACAGCGGGCGCTCGTAGCGCCGCGCGCGCGAAAACTCGCGCTCGATCTCCTCGTCGAACTTGCGTTTGTTGTACACGGCGGTGAGGCCGTCGCGAACGACGAGCTCGAAGATCGCGTCGTGGTACGCCTGCTCGACGTCCTGCTCGTGCAGGAACTTGAAGTGGACCGCGCCGACCTGGAAGCGGTCGCCGCTCCGGAGAACCGTGGGACGATCGATCAGCTGGTCGTTGACCGCCGTGCCGTTCGTGCTCTGCAGGTCGCGAAGGACGACGAGGCCGCGCTGGTGCTCGAGACGGGCATGGTTGCGCGACACCGAGGGGACGTCCGGAAGCGCCACTTCCAGCTGCGGCGAGCGTCCGATCTCGAGGGACGTCCCGGGCGCGAGCCGATAACGGCGGCCGATGCTCCGGTTCTCCGGGTGCGAGATGAGGATGATCGCGGCCTCCGCTTCCTCGCTCGCGGACCCGGCGATTCGGGCGCGCGGAACGTTCGATTGCGTCGTCTGACGCCTCGCGATCGCGAGATCGGGCGACGTTTCCTCCGAGGGCTGCCGCCCCAGGAAATCGAGCCCGCCGCCGGCGGTTCTGCCCGGGTCGTCCATTGTTCGCGCCTTTTGTCTGGCCCGATCGTACCACGCCGCTTTCGCGGCGCGCGTGCCGGGCCTCTTCGCCGCTAACGCCGGCGACGGGGGCGTCCGCCGGGCCCGGGACGTCCGGACGAACCGCCGGCTCCCGGAGCGCCGGGTGCGGCGCCGGGGCGGTGCGCCGGGGCGGCGGAAGCGGAACGGCCCGGCCCCGCGGAGCCGGCCCTGCGCCGCTCCTCCTTCTCCCGGGCGCGCGCCCGTTCCTGGGACTTGCGCGCGCGGATCGCCGCGATGCGCTCCGAGAGGGGGACCTCGAAGCGCTCGGGCGCGGCGGCCTTCGGGTCGAAATCGGGGAGCACGACGCGCGGCAGGCGCTTCCCGATCGCGCGCTCGATCGCGCGGAGATCGCCCTCTTCCTCGGGCGAGACGAACGTGAAAGCGTCGCCGGTCGCCTCGGCGCGGGCGGTGCGTCCGACGCGGTGGATGTAGTCCTCGGGAACGTTCGGCACGTCGAAGTTGACGACGTGCGAAAGCGCCTCGACGTCGATGCCGCGTGCGGCGATGTCGGTCGCGACGAGCACCCGGTACTTGCCGGCCTTGAAGTTCGCGAGCGCCTGCGTGCGCTGCGCCTGCGAGCGGTTCCCGTGGATGCGGTCGGAGGGGACGCCGTGCCGGGCGAGGAACTCCGCCAGCCGGTTCGCGCGGTGCTTCGTGCGCGTGAACGCGAGGACGGTCTTCAACTCTCCGCGCTTGAGCAATTCGAGGAAGAGCGGGAGCTTCCCTTCCTGCGGCACCGGGTACACCGCCTGGGTGATGCCGACGGCGGGCGCGGATTTTCGCTCGAGGTTGACGAGCGCGGGGTTCTTCAGGATCTCGCGGGAGAGCTCGACGATCGGCGGCGGCATCGTGGCCGAGAAGAAGAGCGTCTGGCGGCGGTGCGGGAGGTGCTTCAGGACCCGCCGGATGTCGGGAAGGAATCCCATGTCGAGCATCCGGTCCGCCTCGTCGAGCACGAGGATCTCGAGCCCGGCGAGGCTCGCGTAGGGATGCCGGAAATGGTCGAGGAGCCGCCCCGGCGTCGCGACGATGACGTCGACCCCCGCGCGGAACGCGTGCTCCTGCGGACCCATGCCGACGCCGCCGAACACGGCCGCGCCCGACATGGGCGTGTGGGTCGCGAGCTGGCCGAGATGCTCGTCGATCTGCGCGGCGAGCTCGCGGGTGGGGGTGATGATCAGCGCGCGGGTCGTCCGGCGCGGCTTCGACATCAGGCGGTGGAGGATCGGAAGGACGAAGGCCGCGGTTTTGCCGCTTCCGGTCATCGCGCAGGCGAGCACGTCGCGCCCCTCCATGGCGGGGGGAATCGCGTCCGACTGGATCGGGGTGGGCCGCGTGAAACCCATGTCGTGGATTCCGCGGAGGAGGTCGGGGTGGAGGCCGAATTTCGAAAAAGGCATAAGAGGTCGAGCCTCTCACAGGAGCGTCCGATACACAAGCGGCCGGAGAGCGCCGTCAGTGCCTGGGGAACAGCCGCCGGACGCGGTTCGGACCCTCGAGCTCGACGAGCGCGAACCGGGAATCGAAGAAGAGCCGCGTCTCGAGGCCGCCCGGCGCGGAGAGGGCTCCGGGATCTCCGGACAGCGTGGCGGCGTACGGCGCCGCGGGCCGGAGGCCGTTCGCCCAGCGCTCGACGTGTCCCGTGGCGAGATCGACGACGAGAACGGCGCGCGGCTGAGCCGACGCCGTGGCGAGCATCAGGGCGCCCTTCCGGGGCTCGCCGAGGAGCCAGGCGCGTTCCGCGCCGCCGACCGGAAATGCGCCCGTTTCGGCGCCGCCGGGAGAGAGCACCCGGAGGCGCGCGACGGCCCCTCCGGATTCGAAGAGACCGATGCGGCCGTCCGACAGGAACGTCGCCGAGCGGAACGTCGCGCCGCCCCCGGAGAACGTCGCGAGCGTTTCGCCCGTCACCGCGTCGAGGAGATGAACGGTCGCGGTCTCGTCGCGCAGGAGGATCCGGGACCGGTCGGGCGACGCGAGAATCGGGAACGCGCGGCGGAAGGGACCGGCGGTTCCGGTCGATCGGAGCCGCCGGGCGGCCACGTCGAGCTCGAAGATCTCGATCGTCGTCGCCGGATCGGACGCCGCGCGGCGCGCGGAGTAGATCCGGAGACGGTCCTCTCCCGCAAACGTCGCGCA
>DATFVB010000017.1 GCA_035260525.1 Thermoanaerobaculia bacterium | reverse complement strand
CGACTTGCCGGAGAGCGACTTGCCCGAGAGCGACTTGCCGGAGAGCGACTTGCCCGAGAGCGACTTGCCGGAGAGCGACTTGCCGGAAAGCGACTTGCCCGAGAGCTCTTCGGGGGAAGGAGCCGTCACGGCCGGATTGTTGCCAAGGCTGCCGACGCGGATCTCACCCATATCTTTGCCCGTCCCTTCCTTGATCTTCGCCTTCTGTTCGTCGGTGAGCTGGATTCTGACTTCGTTTGCCATTTTGTCCTCCTCTTTCTGGCGGGGTGATATCGCAACCCGGGGGCCAGCTTTCTTCGAGGCCTGTCATCACTTCAAGCTACTGCATTGAAATGACTTTGGCCGTCATCGCCTTCCAGGCCGATCGCATGGGATGAATTTTCAGCCGGTGAATTTTTCACCATCGATGAATTCTTGACCGACGCACCGGCCGCCTTCGCCTTCAGAGCCCGAATTTGCGGCAGAGATACTTCATCTGGTTCGCGTCGATTCCGAGCTCCCGCGCGGCCCGCGCCTTGACGCCCCCGGACCGGTGGATCGCCGCGGAGAGAAGCTCGCGCTCGTACCGCGCGACGGCCTCGGGCAGCGACTCTCCGGCTCGGACGCCCTCGACCGCCGCCGCCGCCGCGGCGCGCTTCCCGAACGACGCCGGCAGGTCGTCCGGCGTGATCTCCTCGGCTTCGACCATCAGGGTCAGCATCTCGACGAGATGCTCGAGCTCCCGGACGTTTCCGGGCCAGGTGTGGGCCGAAAGAGACGCGAGGGTCGCCGGCGGGAAGCGCCGCGGAGGGCGACGATGATGCCGCGCCCATTTCTCGCGGAAGTAGTCGACGAGGAGAGGAATGTCCCCCCGACGCTCCCGCAGCGGAGGGATCCGGAGCGCGACCGTGTTCAGCCGGTAATAGAGGTCCTCGCGGAAGGTTCCGGCGGCCACCCGCTTCTCCAGATCCTCGTTGGTGGCGACGAGCAGCCGGATGTCGACGGAGATCGTCCGGACCCCGCCGACCCGCTCGAACTGCCGCGTCTCGAGCACGCGGAGGAGCTTCGCCTGGACCGCCGGGGAGAGGGTCGCGGCCTCGTCGAGGAAGAGCGTGCCCCGGTGGGCCAGCTCGAACTTTCCGGCGCGCGAGGAGATCGCGCCGGTGAAGGCCCCCTTCTCGTGCCCGAAGAGCTCCGATTCCGCCAGCGTCTCCGGGAGCGCGGAGCTGTTGACGGCGACGAACGAGGCCGAGGCCCGCGGGCTTCCCCGGTGGAGCGACTGGGCGACGAGCTCTTTTCCGGTTCCGCTCTCTCCGGTGATCAGCACCGTCGCGTCCGAGGGGGCGACCTTCTCGATCGCCCGGAAGAGCTTCCGCATCGCCGGGCTCGACCCGACGATCGCGCCGAAGCTCTGCCGCGCCGACATCTCCTCGCGCAGCGCGCGGTTCTCGGCGACGAGGCGCGAGCGCTCGAGCGCGCGTCCGAGGATCACCGCGAGCTCGGCGGGGTTGACGGGCTTGCGGAAGAAGTCGTACGCGCCGAGCTCGACGGCCTTCAGCGCGAACTTCCGCTCCTTCTCCCCCGTCATCACCACGACCGGGACGTCCGGCCGGCGCTCGCGGATGCCGCGAAGGAGATCGAGCCCCTCCTTCGGCTCCCGCGACGGCGGCAGCCGGAGGTCGATCAGGAAGAGGTCGGGGTCTTCGGCCAGGAGCGCGAGACCGGCGACCGCGTCCTCGGCGGCAGCGACGTCCCATGAGCCTTTGAGGGCCCACCGCATCTGGTCGAGGAGCTCGGGGTCGTCCTCGACGATCGCGACGCGGCCGGAGATCAAGAGGAGCCGGTCTCCGGCTCGGCCCGGAGGCTGACGATCACGGAAGTTCCTTCCCCGGGGCGGCTCCGGACGGTCAGCGTGCCGCCGTGGAACCGGATGATGTTGCGCGCCGTGTACAGGCCGAGACCGACGCCGTTGGGCTTCGTGGTCTGGAACGGGTGGAAGAGCCGCGTCCGCTGGAACTCCCGGCTCATCCCCGGCCCGTCGTCGGAGATCGTCACGACCGCTCTCGGCGCGCCGCGCTTCTCCTCCATCGCCGTCGCGATCTCCACGCGCCCGCCGGAGCCGGCGGCCTCGAGGGCGTTCTGCACGATGCTCAGGAAGGCGTCGCCGAGATAGTTCGAGTCGCCCCACACGGGCAGGAGCGCCGACTCCCGGATCTCGAGATGCCCGGGACGCGGGCCGGCCCCGTCGCGGGAGCGCGCCCGGGCGGCGACGCTCCGCAGCAGGTCGTTGACGTCGAGCGGCACCTTGACGAGGAGCGCGTCCCGGTACGCCGACCAGCGGTCGACGACCGAGTCGACCTTCTCGAGGCTCGACTGGAGGAGCTCGACGACGCTCCGCTTGAAGTCGGGATCCCCGTAATGCTCCTCGAGGTTCGACAGCAGGAGGCTCAGCCGGAACTCGAGGTTCTTCATGTCGTGCAGGAACACGGAATCGAGCGTCGACCGGAGACGCCCGCGAGGGCCGCGCCGCGCCATCGTCAGCGCGCGGACCGCGGGAACGTGACCTTGACCGCGGTCCCCGGGCGGAAGACCCGGCCCGAGTCGCGCGGAACGGAGACGATCACCTGGTAGGTCCCACTCGCCGGGTCGATCACGGGGGAAAGGAACTTGATCTTTCCGGTGGACCGAGCCTCGGGGAACTCGCGCGAGACGACCGAGACCGGCTCCCCGACGCGCAAACGCCCGAGCGAGCTCTCGGAGAGATAGACCCGCGCCAGGAGCGGCTCGAGCACGCTGACCCTGAAGAGCGGCGCGGTGTCGTCGATCAGCACCTTCTGCCCGATCCGCGCGGTCCGGTCGACGACGACGCCGTCGAAAGGGGCGCGGATCACCGAGCGGTCGATCGTCAGCTTCGCTTTCTCGAGGTCGACCTTCGCCTCCTCGTACCGGGCGCGCCGCTGCTCGAGCTCCGCCTTGCTCGCGAGCTTCTGGCCAAACAGCTCCTTGTACCGCTGGAAGTCGGCTTCGGCCGCGGCGAACGCCGCCTCCGCGGATCGCCGGTCGAGCTCGAACTCGCGCCGGTCGAGAGTGGCGAGCGCCTGCCCTTTCCGGACGGACTGCCCCCGCTCGACCTGGATCGAATCGACGATCCCGCTCACCCGCGTCCCGATCCCGACTTCCCGCTCGACCATGAGGTTCGCCTCGGCGGTCCAGGCGTCGCCGGTCCGGCCCGTGACGAGCGTGGCGGGGCGGGCGGCCGGTTTCGAAGCGGCGGCGGCGAGGCCGCAGGCCAGCAGCGCGGCGACGATCCCGATCCGGAACGCTCGATTCATGTGTGGACCTCGAAAAGGATTATATCGGACCGCGTCACTCGCTCCGCAAGTCCCGCGTCATCAGCTCCCGGACCGCCTCGCGGGGAGAGAGGCCCTCGTAGAGCACGCGGCGGACCGCTTCGTTGATCGGCATCTCGATGCCCGACTCCGCCGCCATCCGCGACGCCGCCAGGCACGCCCGCGTTCCCTCGGCCGTCTCGGCGACGGCCGCCATGGCCTCCGCGGGCGATTCGCCGCGTCCGATCCGCTCCCCGACCCGCCGGTTGCGCGACTGCGGCCCGGTGCACGTCAACATCAGGTCGCCCACGCCGGCGAGCCCGGAGAGGGTCTTCTCCCGTCCGCCGCGGGCGAGGACGAGCCGGGTGATCTCCGCGAGCCCCCGGGTCATCAGCGCCGCCGTCGTGTTCGGGCCGAGACCGAGCCCCACGACGATCCCCGCCGCGATCGCGACGACGTTCTTCAGTCCTCCGGCGAGCTCGACCCCGACGACGTCGTCGCTCTGGTAGAGCCGGAACGACTCCGACGAAAGCTCCCGCTGGATCGTCTCCGCGGTGAGCGGGTCCGATGACGCGACGACCGCCGCGGTCGGGTCGCCGCGCACCACTCCGTCGGCGAAGGTCGGTCCGGAGAGGACGGCGAACGCGCATCGCGGGTGGAGGGAGGCGACGACCTCCGACACCCGCCGGCCCGTCTCGACCTCGAATCCCTTGATCGCGGAGAGAAAGCGGACGCCGCCGGGAACGGGCCCGATCGCCTCGAGAGCGCCGGGGAGCGCGGGGGAAGGCACGGCGAGGACGACGAGATCCGCCCGGGCCGCTTCGCGCGCGTCCGCCGTGCCGCGGACGTTGGAGGGAAGCTCGGCGTCCGGATGGCGCTTCGGATGCCGGCGGCCGCGCGCGATGGCGTCGACGACCCGCGGGTCCCGCGCCCAGAGGACCGTCTCGAGGCCCGCGCGCCCCGCGTGGATCGCGAGGGCCGTGCCCCACGAGCCGGCGCCGACGACACAGACCTTCATCTGCCGCCGAGCCGGCGCTCGGTCCCCGCGGCGAGACGCCGCAGGTTCTCGCGGTGCTTGTAGAGAATCAGCAGCGCGACGGCGCCGGCCGAGAGCGCCACGGGGTCCGGGGCGCGGAAGAGATAGAGGGCGACGGGCGGCAGCGCCGTCGCGGCGAGAATCGAACCGAGCGAGACGTAACGGGTGAGCGCGACGACGGCGGCGAAGAGCGCCATGACGACGGCCGTGGCGGCGGGCGCCAGCACCAGGAACGCGCCGACGGTCGTCGCCACCCCCTTTCCGCCGCGAAAGTGGAAGTACAGCGGAAAGACGTGGCCGAGGACGACCGCGAACGCCGCCGCCGAGAGCCAGCGGGGATCCGCCGTCACTCCCTTCATGCCCCACACGGCGGCCGCTCCTTTCGCGACGTCGAGCAGCGCGACCGCGAGACCCGCCTTCGCCCCGTGGTTGCGAAGGACGTTCGTCGCTCCGGCGTTGCCCGATCCCTCCTCGCGGATGTCCTTGCGGAAGAAGATCCGCACGACGACGATCGAAAACGAGACCGATCCGAGGAGATACGCGAGCGCGGTGAGAAGCGGCGGCATCAGTCCGTGTCCGCGCCGGCCATCGTCCGGCGGAGCATCTCGAGGGCCGCCGACGCCGTCCACGCGCGGATCGTCGCCCGGTCGCCGGGAGGGCGGAGAAAGCGGGCGCGGGTCTCCCGTCCCTTGGCGGCCAGCGCGATCCAGACGCTGCCGACCGGCTTCTCGGGCGTCCCGCCGCCCGGTCCGGCCACGCCGGTCGCCGAGAGCGCGAAATCCGCCCCGAACTTCCCGCGCGCGCCCTCGGCCATCTCCCGCGCGGTCTCCTCGGAAACCGCGCCGTGCGCGGCGAGGGTCTCCGGCCGGACGCCGAGCGCGCCGGTCTTCACGTCGTTGGCGTAGGCGACGACTCCCCCGCGGAAGTAGTCGCTCGAGCCCGGGACGTCGGTGATTCGCTGCGCGATGAGTCCCCCCGTGCACGATTCCGCGGTCGCGAGCGTCGCGCCGAGGTCGCGGAGGCGCGCCCCGACGACGCTTTCGAGCGTGTCGTCGTCGCGACCGTAGATCCGGCCGGGCAGCGCCCGCTCGAAATCCTCCGTCTGCGCGTCGAGGAGGCGCGCCGCCACTTCGGGGGCGCCCGCCGCGACGAGGTGCAGCTGGACCTCGCCGACCGACGCGAGAATCGTGAACGCGTGCGCGCTCCATTTCGCGTAGACGGGTCCGACGCGCTCCTCGACCGCGGACTCTCCCATCGCCGCGATCTTGAGCACGCGGCGCGAGCGCGGCGGCGCGGCGAAGCGCCGGACGATCTCCGGGAAAACGAGCTCCTCGAACATGCGCTTCATCTCCGACGGCACGCCGGGAAGGCACGCGACGATCCCCTCCTCGGTCTCGAGCCAGATGCCCGGCGCCGACCCGCGCGGGTTGCGGAGCGGCCGCGTCCCCTCGACGACGAGCGCCTGCTTCTCGTTGATCGCGGGCATCGCGATCCCCCGCCGCGCAAAACGGCCGCGGATCTCCTCGAGGATTCCGGGGTCGATGGCGGAGGGCCGGCCGGAGAACTCGCCGACGGCCTCCCGGGTCAGGTCGTCGGCCGTGGGACCGAGACCGCCCGTGACGACGACGATCGGCGCGCGCCGCGACGCCTCGCGGATTTCCGCGGCGATCGCCCCGGCGTCGTCGCCCACGCAAGCCTTCCGCACGACGGGGATCCCCGCCTCGTCGAGCTTGCCCGCGAGCCAGAGCGAGTTCGTGTCGAGCCGCGAGGGTCCGAGGAGCTCGCTTCCGACCGCGACGATCGCCGCCTTCACGGCATCGTCCCGGACGCCTCGACGGCGTCGTCTCGGACGCCTCGACGGCGTCGCCCGGACGCCCTCACGGCGTGGCCACCGTCGCCGACAGGGCGCTCCATTCCTCGAAGAGCTCCTCGAGCTTCTTCTTGGCCTCCTCCTTCTCCTTCCAGATCCGCGCCGCGGTCAGCGCGTCGATCCGGTCCCCCTCCTCGTAGAGGCGGTTCTCGGCGGCCGTGACCTCGGATTCGAGCTCGGCGATCCTCTTCTCCAGACGCTGGACTCTCTGATCGCGTTTCTTCGCCTCGACCTGATCGCGTTTCTTCGACTCGACCTGATCGCGTTTCTTCGCCTCGACCTGCTCGCGCTTCTTCGCCTCGACTTTCTTCGCTTCGACCGGCTCCCGTTTCTTTCCGTCATCCGGCCCGCGTTTCCCCGCTTCCGCGGGAACGCCCGTCTTCGGCGCGCCGGCGGCCGCAGGCGGGACGAGCGGGGCGCTTGCCTCCGGCTCCGGCGGCCGCTGCCGTCGCTCGCGCCGCGCCGCGGCGGTATCGCTGTAGTTGCCGGGCATCTTGCGCGCGCGGCCGCGGTCGATGTCGAGCACCTCGGTCGCGAGCCGGTCGACGAAGGTCCGGTCGTGGGAAACGAAGAGGATCGCGCCGGGGAAGTCCTGGAGCGCCTGCTCGAGGGCCTCCCGCGCGTCGAGGTCGAGGTGATTCGTCGGCTCGTCGAGGAGCAGCAGGTTGTGGTTCTGCTTCATCACGACGGCGAGCGTGAGCCTCCCCTTCTCCCCTCCCGAGAGGCCCGCGATCGGCGCGAACACCTCCTCCTCCCGGAAGTCGAAGAGCGCGAGGTACGAGCGGACCTGGAGCTCGGTCTCGGTGCGGTGCAGGTCCCAGATCGCGTCGATCACGCGCTTCTTCGGGTCGAGGTCGCGGAGCTCCTGGTCGTAGTAGCCGATGGAGACCTCGTAGCCGAGCTCGACGGACCCGCCGAGGGGCGAGAGGCGTCCGGCGAGCGTGCGGAGGATCGTCGACTTTCCGGTGCCGTTCTCGCCGAGGATCGCCATCCGCTCGCCGCGAAGGAGCTCGAAGTCGACGCCGCGGACGACCGGCTCTCCCGGCGCGTAGCCCGCGTCGAGGTGGCGGGCGCGCAGGAACGTCCGCCCGCCCTTCTTGTCCGGTGCGAAGCGGAAAGCGACGTCCGTCGCGTCCTCGACGGGGTTCTCGAGACGGTCGAGCTTCTCGAGATGCGTGCGCCGGCCGCGCGCCTGTTTCGTTTTCTGGCCGGCGATGTTGCGCCGGATGAACTCCTCGGTCTTTTCGATGTGCTCGCGCTGCTTCTCGTAGGCGCGCACCGACGAGAGCAGGCGCTCCGCCTTCTGGAGGCGGTAGGCGTCGTAGTTGCCCGGGTATTCGGTCAGCCTCCCGAACTCGAGCTCGAGGATCTTCGTGCAGACGCGGTTCAAGAACCGGCGGTCGTGCGACACGGTCAGGAACGCGTTGCGGCTCGCCGCGAGGTACTCCTCGAGGAACTCCATGCCGGCGTAGTCCAGATGATTCGTCGGCTCGTCGAGGAGGAGGACGTCGGGCTGGCCGAGCAGGGCCCGCGCGAGCATCGCGCGGTTCTTCTGGCCGCCCGAGAGCTCCGACATCGGCCGAGCGAAGTCGGTGCGCGAGAACCCGAGGCCGGAGAGCATCCGCTCGATGTCGGCGTGCATGGCGTAACCGCCCTCGTTCTCGAACCGGTGCTGGAGACGGTCGTACGCGTCGGCGAGCGCGTCGTGCTCCCCTTCGGCCATGCGGTGCTCCATCGCCCGCATCTCCGCCTCGACCCGATGGAGGTGCTCGAACGCCGCGGCGGCGAAGTCCTCGAGCGAATCGGAGAGGTCCGGGTCGATCGTCTGGTCCACCGAGCCGATCCGGATGTTCGTGGCCCGCACGACGCGCCCGGCGTCGGTCTCTTCGCGGCCGAGGACGAGGCGCAGCAGCGTGGTCTTCCCCGCCCCGTTCTTCCCGATCAGGCCGACCTTTTCCCCGGGGTTGTGCTGCCACGACGCGCCCTTCAGCACGCTCTTGGGCCCGTACGCCTTGACCGCGTTGTCGAATCGATACAGCACGTTGCGATCTTACACGGCGATGCCCTCGCGGGAGCTGGCTCGGGGACCGGGAGCGCGTGACGGGTTCGCGGCTCGTCGAACCTCCCTCATCCGGCGGCCTACGGCCGCCACCTTCTCCCGGCGGGAAAAGTCGCGCGGTGGCGTCGCTTCGCGACGCAGCCTTGTGTCGACTCGACCGCGAACCCGCCACCCCCTCGCCGGCGCTCCCGCCCCCGCGGCCAAGTCGTCTCGGCGAGGGTCGCGCGAGACTTCGTCGCGCCGCGAAGTGCGCCGCCAATTCGCAGTCTGACAGAGTTTTCACCGTGTGTCCGTTCACCCCCCGATCTTCGGTACGGGACAGGAACGAAAGCAAGCTCCCCTTCGCGGGAGCTCCACTCGGTTACTTCGCGGAGGGTCCCCCGCGATGCGAAGGCCCCGGGGGACGCGCAGGATCCCGGCTCGCAACCGAAGTTTCGTCGAATCAAAGAGGGCGCTGCCGCATGACCGGCGTCATACGGGCCGGAAGCCCCGGCGTGTTATCTTGGGATTCGATGGCGGACCCGAAGGATCGCTACCCGGACAACGCCCCCGGACGGTACTACGTGGACACCCAGTGCATCGACTGCGACGTCTGCCGGGTGACTGCGCCGAACAACTTCCGCCGCGAGGAAGACAAAGGCTATTCCTTCGTCAGCCGCCAGCCCGAGACGCCCGAAGAGGAAGCCGCATGCCAGGAAGCGATCGATTCCTGCCCGGTCGAAGCGATCGGAAACGACGGAGAGCCGGCCGCCGAAGCACCGGAGGCGCCGGGGGCCAGGTCCGAAGCCGGCTGAGCGCCCGGGCACTGCGCCTGCGCCCCGCGCCCCCGCGATGACCCGCTCGCTCCTCCCGATCTTTCCCCTCCCCGGGGTCGTGCTCTTTCCCGGGACGCTGCTGCCGCTCCACATCTTCGAGTCGCGCTACCGCGCGATGGTCTCCGACGCCCTGGCCGGAGAGAGTCTCATCGGCATGGCGATGCTCGACCCGGAGCGCTTCTCCCCCGAGCGGCCCCCGGTCCTTCGGCTCGGCGGCGCGGGGCGGATCGTCGAGCAGGAGCGCCTCGACGACGGCCGCTTCAATATCATCCTCGAAGGGGTATGGAGATACCGGATCGTGCGGGAGGAACCGTCCGCGCCCTATCGGACGGCATCGGTCGAGATCGCGCCGGTAAAAGGTTATTCCGATCCCGCGCGCGAAGAGTTGGCGGTCCGGCGAGTGCGGGCGCTTTTTGCCGGGCTCCAGCCGGAGATGGACCTCCCGCCGCTTCCTTCCGAGGCCATGTCGCCGGAGCGGCTCTCGGGCGAGCTCGCCCTGCGCCTGCGCTGGCCTCCTTCGGAACTGCAAACGCTCCTGGAGACGGATTCCCTTCCGCGGCGGTTCCGGATGATCTTCGCGCACCTCGCCGGGTGGAAGGAGGCGGCCGACGTGCTGAGACCCTACCGGGGCGAGACGAACCCGCTGAACAACTAGCCCGCGCGTTAACTGCCGGGGCTCACTCCGGTCAGATCGACGGCCAGAGACCGTCAGGCGACCGCGAAGCGGCCGTCACCGCGAATGCGGGGACCCCGCTTTCCAGGAACGACGGGGATTCCCGCTTTCGCGGGAATGACAACGACTCCGAACAGAGCCTCGCGGGCGGCACGCGCCCGTCTCCGCCTTCGCTGAAGCTTCGGCGCGATCCCGTCGGCAGAGATGGGCCGATTCGGATCGCGCGAGCTCACCGCTGATCGCGCCGTCGCTCCGCAGAGCGGAGGAGGACGGCTCGATGCATCGCCCCGCCAGCTATTTCGAAGCGCTGATGGCCCGGTCGTGGGCCCACGACTTGATGGCCTTGATCTGGTCTTCCATCGTCACCGACAGCGGCACGGTCGAGGAGATCATCTTGTAGAGGTCCTGCTCCGTCAGAGCGCGCTTCTCGGAATAGGCGTCCACGACGGCGGAGACGACGGCCTGCTCGATCTCGGCGCCGTTCCACCCCTTCGTCGCCTTGGCGAGGAAGACGAGGTCGAACTTCGCCGGGTCCTGCCGGTTGCGCCCGAGGTGGATCCCGAAGATCTGCTTGCGCTCCTCCTCGTTCGGAAGGTCGACGAAGAAGACCTGGTCGAAACGGCCCTTGCGGATGATCTCCGCGGGCAGCAGGTGGATGCGGTTGGCGGTCGCCGCGACGAAGACGAACGGGTCCTTCTCCTGCATCCACGTCAGGAACCCCGCGAAGATGCGCGACATCGAGGAGTCTCCCTGCCCCGTCGAGCCGACGCCCATCTCGATCTCGTCGATCCAGAGAACGGCGGGCGCGGCCGCTTCGACGGTCCGCAGGGCCTTGAGAAACGCCATCTCGGCGTTGCCGGACGCCCCGGAGAACACGCTGTTCATGTCGAGCCGGAAGAGCGGAAGGTTCCAGAGGGTCGAGATCACCTTGATGCCGAGGCTCTTGCCGCAGCCCGACATTCCCATGAGCAGGATGCCGCTCGGAACCGGAATGCCCGCGTCCAGCGCCTCGCGGGAGAAGAGGGCCTTGCGCTTGATCAGCCAATCCTTGAGGTTCTCATAGCCTCCGAGGTCGGCGATCGTGAACTTCGGAGGGACGAACTCGAGCACGCCCTCCTTCTTCGACATCTGCTCCTTCTCGGCGAGCACCTCCTGGAATGCGCTCTCGTCGAACGCGCGCCGGGTCGCGAAGACCTTGTTGAGCAGATGGCCGATCTCGTCGCCGGTCAGACCTTTCAGCGCGAGCGCGAGGCGCTTGCGATCGACGTCGGAGATCCCTCCGTCGTCGAGCCGGGCCTTGAGCACCGCCTCGAGGATCTTCGTGATCTCGACCTCGTCGGGAAGCTCGTATTCGAGGTAGAAGACCTCCTTCTTGGCGTCCTCCGGGATGTAGAGCCGCGGCGAGACGAGGAAGAGGAACCGTCCCTTGTCCTTGAGGGCCCGGTAAGCGTCGCGGATGAGCCGGGTGAGCTCGGGATGGCCGCCGCCATCCCCGTTCATCGCGCCGGGCAGGTCCTTCATCAGGTAGAAGGCCGGGCCCGAGCCCGCGATGATCGCGGAGAGCGCCTTCAGGGGGTCCTTCGTGTCGGGAACGGCCTTGCCGTCCTGCTTCAGGCCGTCGACGATCGACCAGATGCCGAACGCGGCGGGCTGCTGATAGAACGACTTCGCAAAATGGCTGACGACCCGCTCGACGCGCCCCTCCTCCCAGGTCTGCACGTAGATCACGGGGTGGCCGCCGAGCAGCGCCCGCCGTATCTTGTCGACGCCTTTCATCGCTTCCATTCTATCCCGCCGGTCCGCGCGCGAGCGTTGATCCCTTCTCGGCTCGACGGCGTCATACGGAGCGGCACGCGTCGCCGTTTAAGCCCCGACGCGTCGAGCGGCTGGACGTCGCTCCGTCGACTTCGAGACGCGGCCGGACGGACGGGAAGACCGGGTCGGCAGGCCCGCACGCGGCGAAGACGCAGCCAAAAAGCATGTCGCGCCGCCGGCAGGGGCCGCCGGGCCCGGGCAAACGCCCGTCGGGTTCGCGCCCGCCTGCTAATATGAAGCGATGGCGAACCTCGAGCACCTCCGCGCCCTTCTCTCCCCCGACTGGGAGGCCTGGCGCAAGGCGAACCCGTCGGTGACGCCCGATTTCACCGGCGCCGACTTCACCGACAAGGACCTGTCGGGAAAGGACCTCTCCCGCACGGACCTCTCGCGCGCGCAATTCGGCGGGACGAAGCTCGAGAGGACGAACCTGAGCCGGGCGGTCTTGAAGGACGCGACCTTCCGGAACGTTTCGGCGCGCGGCGCGATCTTCGAACAGGCGAGCCTCGACTATCTCGACCTTTCCGACTGCCAGTTCCCCGAGGCGAAGTTCACGAACGTGAGCGCGCGGAACACGTCTTTCGCGGGGAGCGACTTCACGGGCGCCGACCTCGAAGGCCTTCGCGTCGAAGGCAGCGACCTGTCCCGGGCCAACTTCTCGAACGCGCGCCTCGTCAGCGCGAACCTCCGGAATGCCAAGGTCATCGGCGCGACTTTCGAGGGGGCGAACCTCCAGGGAGCCTCGCTCGAGGGAATCGCGTACCAGCGCGGGGTCTTCGCGCGCGCGAACCTCGAGGGCGCGAACCTGCGTCTGGCCGACTTCACGGAGGCGGACTTCCGTTCCGCGCGGCTCGTCGAGGCGTCGCTCCGGCAGGCGACCGTGACGGCGGCCGATTTCGAGTCCGCGAACCTCGAACGCCTCGACGCCGACCAGGCGGTGGCCCTCGCCGCGAATTTCAACCGCGCGAAGATGGGAGGCTCCCGCTGGACGAAGGCGGACCTGCGCCGCGTCCATCTCCTCGACGCGACCGGGGAGGGCGCGAGCTTCGCCGAGGCGAAGATGTCCGACCTCGATTTCCGCACGTCGAAGCTCAAGAACTGCAACTTCACGGGCGCCGACTTCACGAACTCGATCTTCCGCCGGGCGATCCTGAAGGGGCATTCGTTCGCCAGCGCCAAGTTCGTCGGCGCCGACGCCGCCGAGTGCGTCGCCGAAGAGGTGAATTTCTCCCGCGCGAACCTCTCGGGCGCGAACCTCCGGCAGGCGAACTTGAAACGCGCCGACTTCACCAACGCGCAGGCGCCGTCGGCCGACTTCTCCGGCACGCTCCTGATCGCGGCGATCTTCCGGAACGCCAACCTCTTCGACGCGGATTTCCGCTTCGCCCGCGCGATCGGCGCCGACTGGACGGGAGCGACGTTGAAGAGCGCCGACTTCGGCAACGCCGACCTCTCGGAGGCGATCTTCAAGAGGACGAAGATCTGGGGCGCCACCGCGAAGAAGGCGAAGATCTCCGGAGGAGCGGCCTACATCTTCTCGCTCTCCTCGTCGTTCTCGGGCGCGAAGCAGAAGCAGAAGGCCGCCGACGACACGAAAGAGCGCGAGCGACAGAGGCGGATCCAGGCTCTCGCTACCGAAGCCGAGAAGAAGCCCCCGCACGCCACCGGGCGGTAGCCGGCGCGGCCGCGCCGGCTACCGCCGGTGAAACCTCACCCCCGGCCCCCTCTCCCGCCTTCGCCGAAGGCTCCGGCGCGGCAGGCCCAGGTGGA
>DATFVB010000016.1 GCA_035260525.1 Thermoanaerobaculia bacterium | reverse complement strand
AGCCGAAGGTTGTCCGCGATCGAGAAATCGAGGATCAGCCCTTCCCGCTGGCGGTCCCCGGGGACGAGCGACGCTCCCGAGCGGCGGAACCGGCCGCCGTCGACGCGCGCGCCGGAGAGCGAGACGGACCCTCCCGAGGGCGAGCGGAGGCCGGCGACGATCTCGGCGAGCTCGTCCTGGCCGTTGCCGTCGACGCCGACGACCGCCGCGATCTGGCGCTCGCGGACGACGATCGAGAGCCCGTCGAGCGCCGTCGCCTCCGGCGAAGGCGGCGTCGAGACGCCGTCCACGACGAGGACCGGCGCGCCGGGCGCGCGCGGCGTCCGGGGCGCCGGCTCCGTCCCGGCGAGGAAGAGCGCCGCGATCTCGTCAACGGCGGTCTCGCCGACGGCCTTCGTGAAGACGCGCTCGCCGCGGCGGAGCAGCGTGATCCGGTCCGCGACCGCGAAGACCTCGGGGAGCTTGTGGGTGATGAAGACGACCGCCGTGCCGCGACGCGCCGCCGCGCGGACCGACGCCGTGAACGCGCCGATCTCCGCCGGGGCGAGCACGGCCGTCGGCTCGTCCAACAGGAGGAGGTCGGGCCGGCGGAAGAGGGCGCGCGCGAGCTCCAGCCGCTGCCGCGCGCCGACCGGAAGCCGCGCCGCCTCCGCATCCGGATCGCCGAGCGCGATGCCGGTTTCCTCTTCGACGCGGCGGAATCGCGCGGCGAGCGCCCGCGGGCCGAGGCGATGGAGACCCGTGTCCTCGACGGCGAGACACTCCGCGGCCGTGAGCCCGGGCGGAATCGCGAAGTGCTGGTGCACGTGGCCGACGCTCCCGGAGACGGCGACCTCTCCGGAGTCGGGGACGATTCTCCCGTCGAGGACGTTGGCGAGAGTCGATTTCCCCGCGCCGTTTTCGCCCAGCAGCGCGTGGACCTCTCCGGGCTCGAAGTCGACCGAGACGTTCGACAGCGCCGTCGTCCCGCCGAAGCGGACGGTCACGGCGCGGACGGAGAACGTCAGAAATTCCCCCGCGGGACGACGAGCGATCCGGAGACGATCGCCGCCCGCGCCCGGTCGATTTCCGCCGGGAGTCCCGCGGGAAGCGCGGGCTCGAGCCGCGGATTCCAGACGAAGGAGATCACGCCGTCCCGGATGCCGAAGCGGATCGACCGCGGCTTGAACTTCCCGTCGCGGACCTCGCGCGCGACCGCGACGAACGCCTTCGGGATGTCGATGACCGCCGAGGCGACGATGACGTCCGGAGCGAGGCCGTTCTGGTCCTTGTTCGTCCCGAAGGCGAGGATCTTCCGCTCGCGCGCGGCCTGGAACACGCCCGCCCCGGCGGCGTCCGCGTTGTGGATCACGACGTCGCACCCCTGGTCGGCGAGCGCGAGCGTCGCCTGCCGGGCGGCCGCCGCGTCGTCGAACGACCCGGTGTACACCGTCCGGACGGCCTCCTTCGGGTTCACGGCGTGAACTCCTCCCTCGAAGGCGAGGAAGGTGGAAGCGACCGACGGGATCTCGACCCCCCCGACGGCGCCGACGATCCCGGTCTTCGACAGCCGCGCGGCGGCCATCCCGCAGAGGTACGTCGCCTGCTCGAGCTCGAACACCATCGGTGAGAGGTTGGGAAGAATCGTCGATCCCGAGGTCGTGATGAAGACGGTCTTCGGGAAATCGCGCGCCGCGCGCGCCGCGGCATCCTGGAACTCGAACCCGTGGCCGAACTCGAGCCATGCCCCGCGCGAGGCGAAATCGCGGAACTGCTCCTCGAACTCGGAGGGTGTTTTCACCTGCACGTGCGCGACGGGGACCGCGAGCTCCCGGTGGATCTCCATCAGCCCTTCGTACGCCGCGGCGTTCCAGCCGTGGTCGGTTACGGGGCCGGGTGTCAGCAGCGCGACGCCGGCCTTCTCGCCGCCGCACGCGGCGGACAGAGCGGCCGCCGCGAGGAGAACGAGGCCGCGACGCTTCATGGCGCGAAGTCTAACCCGAGGGGAATGATGCGCCGGAGGGCGCGGGATAAGATCTCCGCGTGCCCCGCTGGCTTTCGTCCCTCCTGCGACGCCTGGAGCTCGACCGGCTTTTCGCCCGGACCGGAGGCGGTTTCTTCCTGCGGCCCGACTCCCCCGAGCCGCCGCCGGCCGGCGCGGCGCGCGAACACGAGATCCCGCCCTCGCTCTCGGTCCATGTGTCGGGCCCCGAGATCCGGTCGAACGTGGCGGGAGGCGACGGCGACGAGACGATGATCACGACCCTCGTGGCCGCATGGCGCCCGAACCCGGTTCCGCCGGAGGAGTGGATCGAGCTCCTCCGGTCCGCGCCGTTCGGAACGACATCGACGTCGGCGCGCGAGCTGCGCTGGGACGGCAAGGAGCTCTCGATCGAGCGCGTGAATCCGTCGGAGATCGAGTCATTCGCCGCGAAGATGGACGAGTGGGTCGAGTACGCCAACAGCGAGCTCGCGATTCGCCGCGCGACGCCGGAGGCGGTCGCCCGGTTCGAGGGGCGCAAGCGCGCGGCCGAGCTGCAGAGCCGGTTCCGGCGGTAGCTCCGCGGTGAACGACGATGAGCGGCGCCGCGTGCTCGACTGGGTCAAGCCGCTCGCCGTCGGCCTCGACGGTGTCACGAACTTCGGCGACGTGGAGCGGATCGTCCGCGCGGCCGAGGCGATCGCGGCGGGGCGGCCCGACGTCGACCCGGACCGACTCTTCCTCCTCGCCGTCTTCTCGGGTCAGGAGAAATGGGTCGCGGGATTTGCGCACGGGAGCCGGACGGAGCTCTTCCTCGCGTCGGCCGGCGTGAGTCCGGAGAACGTCCGGAGCCTCCGGAAATCGCTCGCACGCTACGCGCGCACCCCCTCGACGTCCGAAGAGGAGTGCGTCCACGACGCCCGGCGCCTCGACGAGATCGGCGCCTACGGGATCGCGCGGCTGACGGCGCTCGGCGCGCGCGAGCGGATGGACCTCTCCGAGCTCGCCGCGGAGATCGAGTCCGAGGCGCGCGACGACTTCCGGACCGAGAAGGGCCGCGCGCTCGCCGCGCCGCGGCTCGCCGTCATGCGGGATTTCGCGCGGAGACTCAGGGACGAGATCGCGGAGTTCGGGAGCTCTGGATTCCCGCTTTCGCGGGAATGACCCGGATGTATCCCGCCTCGGCCCTTCTTCGCCAAGGCTTCGGAGGGCTCCGGCATTGCCTCCGGCGATCTTGACCCTGGCGTGATGCTTCCATTGTGCAATCCGCCCAAGCTCGCGAGAGCGAAGGAGGATGGCCGCGCCGGTTAGTACCCGGCTAGTAGAGAGATCTCCCCCCATCCACCGTCAGCACCTGCCCGGTCACGAACGCCGGGCCGTCGCAGAAGAAGGCGACGGCGGCGGCGATCTCCTCGGGCGTGCCGGAGCGGCGGAGCGGGATCTCGGAGACGAGCTTGCCGACGAGGTCCTTGCGCATCCCGGCGGGGGGCAGGATCGTTCCCGGCGCCACGCCGTTGACGGAAACTTCGGGCGCGAGCTGCCGGGCGAGGACGCGCACGACCGCCTCGACCGCCGCCTTCGAGATCGCGTGCGCCGAATAGCCCTTCCAGAACCGGCGCGCGGCGAGGTCGGAGATGAGCACGACGCGGCCCCGCCGCGCCCGCAGCTCCTTTTCCGCCGCGCGAGCGAGGAGGAAGTTCGCGCGCGCGTTCAGATCCATCGCCGCGTCCCAAACGCCGGCGTCCGTCTCCGAGAACGGCACCTTCAGGAAGTTCGCGGCCGAGCCGACGAGGAGGTCGAGGCGGCCGAACGCCCGGATCGTCCGCTCGACCAGACGCGCGGGATCGGCCGCCCGCGAGAGATCCGCGCGGATCGCGACGGCCCGCGCGCCGGCGGCGCGCGCCTCCGCGACGACCGCGTCGGCCTCTTCCCGCGACGCGTGGTAGTGGACCGCGACGTCGCATCCCGCCCGCGCCCGCTCGAGAACGATCGTCCGGCCGAGACGCACGGCCCCGCCGGTCACGAGCGCGACGCGCCGAGACGTCCTTTTGCGCTCGAGCGCGAGCGACGGCCCGCGCTTCACGACGCCCTCGCGATCCGGGGCCGCCGTCGCCCCCCCGGCGGAGCGCTCATTCCCAGTAGCTGAACGCGTAGCCGCCGGCGCCGTAGGCCGTCTCGGAGATGGCCGTGAGGTCGGCGTCCGGGCTCCGGTCCATCGCCTTCAGGTTCCCGACGATGCGGTGCCGGGCGTCGCGGATGAACGTTTTCGCGAACCGGATCTCGTCGGCCGCCGTCTCCGCCCCGCGTCGCGCGGTCGCGGCGGTCGCCCGCGAGAGCACCGCGTATCCGGCATAGAGGTCGATCGTCGCGTCGGCGAGCCGCTCCTGCTGGTACTCCTTCTCGATGATCCCCTTCCCGTACTTCTGGAGGAGCGTCTCGACCGCGTTCGCCATCGCGCCGGTGTACTTGACGAGCGCGTCTCCCTCCGGCGCGAGCTCGGGCGCGACCGCCGCCAGCCCTCCCGGCGCGACCGCGCGCCGGATCCGCTTCCCCGCGAATCCCGAAAGGATCCCGAGCGACGACAGCGGCGCCTTGAGGGCCCGTCCGACATCCTTCATGTAATCCCCGACGTCGCGGGCGCCGGAAAGGGCGATCAGCATCCGCAGGATCTCGTTGGTCCCTTCGAAGATCATGTTGATCCGCGAGTCGCGGAGCGCCTTCTCGTACGGGTACTCTTCCATGAACCCGTTTCCGCCGGCGATCTGGAGGGCGTCGTTGATGTTCCTCCAGACGACTTCCGTTCCGAAGACCTTGCAGCAAGCCCCCTCGAGGGCGTAATCCTCCGCCCCCGCGTCGATCATCCCCGTCGTGAAATAGACCATCGACTCGAGGGCGTACGTCTCGACGACCATCCGGGCGAACTTCGTCCGGATCATCTCGAATTTCGCAATCGGCGTCTGGAACTGCTTGCGCTGTGTGGCATGGAGCGCGGCGGCGCGGATCATCGCCTTCGATCCGCCGACGCAGCCGGCCGCGAGAGAGGTGCGGCCGGTGTTCAAGACCTCGACCGCGATCTTGAATCCCTGACCCCGCTCGCCCAACACGTTGGCCGCGGGAACGCGCAGGTTCTCGAAGTGGATCTGGCAGGTCGACGACCCCTTGAGCCCGAGCTTGTTCTCCTCCTTCCCCCGCGTCAGGCCGGGAAGGTCGGAGGTGACGACGAACGCGGTGATCTTGCGGTGCGGCTCGGTCGCGGGAAGCCCCTCGTCGCGCGCGAAGACGGTGAAGAACGACGCGAACCCGCCGTTGGAGATCCACTGCTTGGTCCCGTTGAGGACGAACGTGTCGGTCTCCGCGTCGTAGACCGCCGTCGTCTTTTGCGCCGCGGCGTCGGAGCCGGCCTCGGGCTCGGTCAGCGCGAAGGCCGCGATGAGCTCGCCGGCCGCGAGCTTCGGAAGCCATCTCTGCTTCTGTTCCTCCGTTCCGAACAGGATCAGCCCCTTGCACCCGATCGACTGGTGCGCGCCGACGACGATCGCGAGCGAGGCGTCCGCGACGCCGACGTCTTCCATCACGCGGCAGTACGCCGAAGCCGAGAAACCGAACCCGCCGTACGCCTCGGGGATCGCCATCCCCATCAGGCCGAGCTCCGAGACGCCGCGGATGACGTCCGCGCCGACGGAGTGCTCGCGCTCGATCTTCGCGGGATCGATGCGCGCGGCGGCGTACTGCCGGAAGGAGTCGAGAAACGTCGAGACCGTCTCGCGCTCTTCCTCGCCGATCTGCGGGTAGGGGAACAGCGCCTCCTCGTCCACGACGCCGGAGAAGAGGGACTTGACGAAGGCGTGACTTCGGGGGGGAGCTTCGATCGACATGGAAACCTCGCGAAAGAAAAAAGTCTACTCCACCCGGGAGATTTTCGCGTGATTCGGCCGGCGGGACGCGGGGAGGCGCTTCAGCGCGGGTAGAAGGACGCGTGCGCGTCCGCCATCCCGACGAGGAGCGGCGACGGAGCGAAGCGCGCTCCAAGGCGCTCCGCGAGGTCCTGGAGACGATTGACGACGCGGTCGGCGCCCAGGTCGTCGGCGTACTGCAGGAGACCGCCGCGAAACGGCGGGAATCCCGTGCCGAAGATCATCGCGAGATCGAGCCTGGCGGGCGCGTCGACGATGCGGTCTTCCAGGCAGTACGCCGCCTCGTTGACCATCGGCATCAGGAGCCGCGCCTCGATCACCTCGGGGGGCAGCGGCGCGGACTTGCCGGGGCGCACGCCGATCAGCCCGTACGCCTCGGGGTCCGGTCCTTCGCGGCGGGTGCCGCGGTAGCGATAGAAGCCCCGGCCCGATTTGCGCCCGAGCCGGCCCTGCGCCGTGAAGGGCTCGAAGCGCGCGGAGAGAGGGAGCCGGTCGGGGAACGCCGCCGCCATCGTGCGGCCGCCCTTGGCGGCGACGTCGATCCCGACGTCGTCCAAGAGCGCGAGCGGGCCGACCGGCATGCCGAACCCCGTGAGCGCGCGGTCGACGTCCTCGATCCGGCACCCCTCCTCGAGGAGACGGACGGCCTCGGAGAGATACGGGGCGAGGATCCGGTTGACGAGGAAACCCGGAGCGTCGCGCACGACGACCGGCGTCTTGCCGAGCTTCTTGGCGAGGTCGAAGATCGTCGCGACGGTCTCGTCGGAGGACTTCTCGCCGCGAATCACCTCCACGAGCGGCATGCGGTGGACCGGGTTGAAGAAATGCATTCCCGCCACCCGCCGCGGCTGGCGGGCGGCCTCGGCGATTCTCGAGATCGGGAGCGTCGACGTGTTGGAGGCGAAGATGGCCTCGTCTCCGACCGCCTGCTCCCATTCCCGGAGCACCGCCTGCTTGATCTCGAGCTTCTCGACGACCGCCTCGATCGTCACCTCCGCGCGGGCGAACCCGGCGTAGTCGAGGCCGCCGGAGATCATCGCCATCTTGCGGCGGAACTCGGAACGCGTCATCCGGCGCCGCCGCATCTTCTCCTTCCAGAGGTCGGCGGCCGCGCGGAAGCCATGCGCGAGCGGCTCCGGCGCGACGTCCTTCATCCGCGCCGGGAAGCCGCGGTCGGCCGCGAGCTGCGCGATCCCTCCGCCCATCACTCCCGCCCCGAGCACGCCGATGCGGCGGACCGGACGCGGGACGACGGTCGGGTTGATCGCGCCGGTCTCCTTCTTGACCTCCTCGGTCCAGAAGAAGATGCGCAGGAGGCGCCGCTGCACGGGGGTGCCGATCAGGTTTCCGAGACGCGCGTTCTCGACGGCGAGCGCGGCGTCCATCTTCTTCCCGAAGCCTTCGGCAACGGCGCCGAGCGCCTCGATCGGCGCCGGGTAGTGTCCGTGGGTGCGCGCGAGCACCGAGGCGCGCGCCTTCCGGAAGAGGAGCGCGCGCCCGGCGGGATTGCCTTCGAGGAGCCGCGCGGCGAACGGGAGGCGGGCCCGCCGTCCGCGCGGTTTCCTCGCGCCGAACTTTCCGCGCGCGAACGTCTCGCTCCATTCCGGGAAGATGGCCTCGGGCACGACCGCGTCGGCGAGGCCGATGCGGGCGGCGCGTTTTCCGTCGATCGGCTTGCCCGTCAGGATGAGGTCGAGCGCGGCCGCGAGCCCGACGAGCCGGGGGAGCCGCTGCGTCCCCCCCCAGCCGGGGAGGATCCCGAGGTTGACCTCCGGGAGCCCGATCATCGTCTTCGGCGAGTCGGAGCACACCCGCCAGTCGCAGGCGAGCGCGAGCTCGGTCCCGCCGCCGAGGCACGCTCCCCGGATCGCGGCGACGGTCGGGAAGGGGAGGCTCGCGAAGCGGTCGAAGATGCGCTGCCCGACGGCGGAGGCCGTCCGCCCCTCTTCCGGAGTGACGACGTTCTCGATCTCCCGCACGTCGGCCCCCGCGATGAATATGTCGGGCTTTCCCGAACGGAAGAGGAGCGCTTCGATC
>DATFVB010000015.1 GCA_035260525.1 Thermoanaerobaculia bacterium | reverse complement strand
CCCGCGCCGGTCAGCACGATGACGCCGACCGCGTCGTCGAACGAGGCGTCGCGGAGCGCCGACGCGAGCTCCTCGAGGCACGCCGTCGAATAGGCGTTGTAGCGGTCCTGCCGGTCGATCGTGATCCGGGCGACGCCGGATGATTTCGAGTACAGGATCTCGCGGAAGTCGAAGCTGGCGGGTTCGCGGGATTCGAAGGCGCGCATCGAGAACCTCCTGCGGCCGGCCGGGATGCCCGGCGGCGGACGCCTTTCATGCTAGGGCAGGGGCCTGGCTCTCCTCTGATGCAGCCGCATCACAGGTCGCGCCGGCCGATCAGGCGTCCCGCGCCGGCGAGCGAGCCGGCCGCCCAGAGAAGGAGGGCCCCGCCGGCCACCGCCGCGGCGATCACGGGCCCGCCCAGGAAGAACGCCCACGCGTCGCCCGCCGCGCCGAGGACGTGCGGCGTGCCGGCGACCGAGAGCGCGAGGACCCGCGCGATCGCGGCGGGGTTGGCGAAGACCGAGAGGTACAGCGCGCGCGCGCCGGCGCGGCCGGTCAGCGCCCCCGCCGCCGCCAGGGCCGCCGAGTCCTCGAGCAGGACGAAGAAGAACCACGCGAACGCCGCGACCCCCATCGCGGTCGCGCGGCGAGCCACCGCCGCGGAGATCGCGGCGGCGATCGCGAGGAAGACCGCCCCGAGCACCGCCGAGACCGCGACGAAGAAGAGGAAACGCGGCAGCCCTCGCGCGCCGGCGCTCCCCGCGACGACGAGGGCGCCCCCGCCGAACCCGAGGCCGATCGCGGCCGAGAGCGCGGCCGCCTGGCCCGCCCATTTCCCGACCACGACTTCGAATCGGCCCACCGGCTGCGCGAAGAAGAAGGCCTCGGTTCCCGGCTCCCCGGACTGCCCCGTGACGCCGAGGAGGAGCGCGGTCAGCGGAACGAGGACGAGCGTCAGCGGCACGAGCGCCACCGTCGTCCGCGCGAAGCTCTCCGCGCCCGAGATCTCCGCGAGCGCGCCCGCGGACCATGCGGCGCCGACCACGAGCAGCGCGAACGCCGCCGCGAACCAGCGGATCCACTTCAGCCGCGTCGCCGCCCGAAACTCGGACGCCGCGACCGTGCGAACCGCCGCGGCGTTCATTTCGCGTTGAGGAGATCGGCCCAGCGCAGCGCCTTCCCCCCGGCGCCGCGCGCTTTCGCCTGCGCCTCCGTCGAGAACGCCCAGTAGCCGTGTCCCATGGGCGTCCGCTCCCCGGTCTTCGCGAAGAACGCGTCCTCGGCGGCGATCCACCTCGTCCCGCCGTCGGCGCGCACGAAGAACGTCCCCCGGATCGGGACGCGGCCCGCGTCCTCGGCCGCGCAGCCCAGGTCGTCGTAGAACCGCGTCTCCTCGCGGGGCGAGACGTACTGCGCGGCGTCCCCGATCTCGGAGATCATCATCCCGCACCGGGCGCAGTTGTAGCGGTCGAGCGGCAGCGGCTCCGGCGCGATCCCGCGCGCGCAGGCGGCCAGGAGCGCCGCCGCGGCCAGGAGCGCCGAGGTGCGCTTCACGCCTGGCCCCCGGCGAGGACGCGCAGGCGGCTCCCCCCGACGCGTCCGTCCGAAAGCGTCACGATGCGCCCGGCGAGATGCTCGAGGTCCGCCGGGATGTGCGTCGTGAAGAGGAGCGACCGTCCCGTCGCCGTGATCTCGCGGGCCCGCGAAAGGAAGATCGCGGTCGCCCGTGCGTCGAGATTGGAGGAAGGCTCGTCGAAGAGCGCGAGCTCGGCGTTCGGAAGCAGCGCGCACGCGAGCGCCAGGCGCTGCCGCTCCCCGCCCGAGAGATGCGCGACGTTCTCGCCGGAGAGCGCGGAGAGCTCGCACCGCTCGATCTCCTCCTCGACGCGCGCGGCGGCGAGCCCCCGCAGGCGCGCGACGAAAGCCAGGGTCTCCCGGACCGTGAGCGTCCCGGGGAAGGCCGGGCGCTGCGGCAGGTACGAGAGGCGCCGCCGCGCGCGAGGCCCGTCGGCGAGAGCGTCGACGCCGCCGATCTCGATCCGTCCCGCGTCCGGACGCGCGAGGCCGGCGATCGCGCGGAGCGTCGTCGTCTTCCCCGAGCCGTTCCCGCCGACGAGAGCGACGCACTCGCCGGCGGCGACGGAGAGGTCCACCCCGGCGAGCACGCGCCGCGCCCCGAACGACTTCTCGAGACCCGACACCGAGAGGATCACCGTGATCTCCGCCGGCGGTCCGGCCGCACCCGCCCCCCGCGCGGCAGGAGCATTCCCGCCAGGGCCAGGGCGACGAGCGCGGACGCTCCCGCCGGTCGACGGCCGCGGCGGCCGACGCCGGGGCGCCGCACGAGCGGCGCGCGGTCGACCCCCCCGTCGTCTTCCGGAACGACCGACGATGCGGCGAAGTCGAGCGCGGAAGCCGCGGGCGAGGCGAGGAAGAGGCGGGCCGCCGGGTTGTTCCCTTCGATGCGGGCGAACGCGGACGCGACCGGCTGGGGCTCGCGACCGACGCCGCGCCCCTCGAAGTCGAGCCCGCGGTATCCGCTCCACCAGTTGCCGCGACCGGCTTCCGACCACCGCGTCGACGACGAGCCCCCCGAGATCACCACGGGCGTGAGGTTACCGTCGAACGCGTTTTCGGTGAAGACGTTCTCCTCGGCGGAAGCGAACAGCTCGATTGCGGTGTCATTGAAGAGGAAGCGGTTGCCCGAGAAGCGGTTGCGCGACGCGCCCTCGATCTGCACGGCGCGGCCGTCGTCGGAGAACTCGTTGTCCTCGACGCGCGACTCGTCGCATTCCTTGAAGGAGAGACCGGCGGACGCGACGCCGCGGTTGCTCACGAACCGGTTCCCGCGGATCTCGACCTTGCGGCAGTTCATGATGTTCGCGCCGACCGAGCAGCCCCGAAAGACGTTGCCGGAGAGCTCCTGCCCGTCGGAGAACATGTCGTGAAGGCCGTACCGCGAGCGCTCGACCGTGTTGCCGATCTCCCGGCATCCGGGCGAGTACTGGACGTAGATGGCGTCCTTCATCCCGGCGATCCGGTTGTCGCGCGCGAGGTTCCCGGGTGAGCGGTAGAAATAGAGACCGTCGCCGCGCCGCCCGAAAGACCGTTCCTCGAGTCCGGTGATCGAGTTTTCCGCGATCTCGTTGCGCGAGGCCCCTTCGACGACGATGCCATAGAACACGCGCTCGATCCGGTTGTCGACGATGCGGTTTCCGTTCGACGCGACGTGGAACGCGGCGTCCATCCGATTCGTCTGCCCTTCGCCGCTCCCCTCGATGTCGAAGCCGCGGACCTCGCACCCCGGGGCCTGGATGTCGATGACGGTTCCGAGCCCCGTCCCGAAGAGCCGGGGCCGGCCGTGTCCGACGAGCGCGACGGTCCGGGAAAGCACGAGATCCTCCCGGTAGACGCCCGCGGAGACCTCGATCACGTCGCCCGGCGCCGCCGCCGCGACGGCGGGGGCGATCAGCGGAAAGTCGGCGCCGGGACCGCCGACGCGCCACGTCCGCGCGGAAATCGGAGCGGCGGCGAGCAGCGCGCAGGCGAGGAGAAGGGTCCGTCTCACCCGCGGGCTCCGTCGAGGCTCCGCGGGCCGCGCTCCCGGCGCGCTCGAAGACCCCAGGCGACCGCGCCGGCCGCGGCGATCAGGAGTCCCGCGCCCGCGTGCGGATACGACCAGACCGTGAAGTTGCCGATCTTCGCGGGGCCGACGAGCGGCGGCGTGAAGTCGTGCATCGAACGCAGCGGCGCGTGCGGGTCGCGGTCGTGTCCCACGTCGTAGAGGCGCTTCTGGAGGACGGCCGCCGACGCCGCGAAAAAGAGGACCGACAGAGCGAACGCGCCCCACGCGACGTATCGGCCCCGGCGTCGTCCCGCGAGCAGGCCCGCGACCAGGAAAGCGGCCGCGAGCGACAGGATCGCCGGAACGAGGTAGTGGAGCTCCGGGAGGCGCGTCGGGAACCGGACCCCGATGTATTTCTGGAGCGTCGTGATCTCGTGCACGTCGCCGCCGATCGCCCGCGCGGTCACCGTCAGGTGAAGCGACTCGCCGGGGTACTGCGGCGCCGACATGCGGAAGCCCCAGAGCGGGAGGAACGCGGCCGCGGCGGCGAGCGCGGCCGCGGCGAAGAAGGCGAGGCGGCGGCCCGGGGGGCCGGACCAGGCGCGCCTTCCGATCGCCCCGTCGGAGCCCGCCGAGACGATTCGGGAGGGTTCCGGCCGCGATGCCGCGCGCGGGGGCGCCGCGGCCGCCGAACGACGCCCGATCGTCCCGCCGTGCGAGGCGCCCCCGATCACTGCACCGCCCCCGTGGAAGGCACGCCCGGCACCGTTCCCTTGACGTTCTGCGCCGATTTCCAGTCCGGGATCGGGATCGTGGAGTCCTTCGGCTGGACGATCATGCGTCCGCGCATCTCCAGGTGAAGAGCGCTGCAGAAGTTCGTGCAGTAGTACCAGTAGACGCCCGGCCGGCCGGCGGGGACCGTCACGGTCCGCGTGTCGCCGGGAGGCAGCTGCAGGTTCAGGCCGTGGTCGGGCAGGGCGAAGCCGTGGATGTTGTCGCGGATCGTCTCGACGTTGGTCAGGTGGAGCGTCACCTGGTCGCCCTCGCGCACCGTGAAGCTGTCCGGCGTGTACGCGCTCCTGAGCATCGTCATGTTCACGGTGACCGAGTGCGGCCCCGTACGCACGACGGTCTCACGCCCCTCCGAGACCGCGTCCGGGGCGGGCGTGTAAACCTGCTTGACCCGGGGCGACAGGATCTTCGCGTCGATGAACTCGGCGTCGTGGGGCTCCGGCGGCGTCGGGAACGAGGCGAGCATCTTCATCTTGTGGCCCGAGATGTCGATCAGCTCCTGGTCCTCCGGCAGGTCGGGCCCGACCGGGAGGTACTGGTCCTTCGAAAGCTTGTTGAGCGCGAGCAGGTAATCGCCCGCCGGCTTCATGGAAGCGCCCCCGACCGCCTGGAGGTGGCCGATGTTGTAGTGGATGTCGATGCGGTCCACGATGTAGTCGGGGGCTCCCTTGATCGCCTTCTCGATGTTCCACTTCACGACCTGGCTGTCGATGAAGAGCGAGGTGTAGGCGTTGCCGCGGCCGTCGAACGTGGTGTGGAGCGGCCCCAGACCGACCTCCGGTTCGGCGAGGATCTTCAGCGTGTGCGCGTCGATGATCGAGACGGTCGGCGAGAGCTTGCCGCTCGCGATCACGTACTTTCCGTCCGGCGAAACGTTGATGCCGTGCGGATTTTTCGGGACCGGGATCATCGTCACGACCCCGGGGTTCTCCGAAGGCTCGAGGATCGGGACGCCGTTGACGACGTGGCCCTTTCCCGCGGCGACCGCCTTCTCGGCGAGCGGGACGTCCACGGCGACCACCGCGTCGCGGTCGAGCTGCGTCATCTGGTTGATGTCCTTCCCCTGCTCGAGGTTGTAGGAGGTCGAGAAGGAGTAGCGCCCGTCCTTGGAGGTGTCGGCGATGTCGATGTTGCCGGGGACGCGGACCTCGAACTTCGTCTGCATCGTCTCGGGGTCGAGATAGGCGATCACCGAGGTGTAGGGCGCGGGGTTGGTGGCCATGCCGTCGGTCGGCTGCTCGAACTCCCCGTTGACGACGAGGAGCCGGGTGTTCGGCGAGAGGACCGCGATGCCGTGGGCCCCCTGCAGGTTCGGGATCTTCGCGATCTTGTCGGCCTCGAAGTAGTCGAGCCGGACGCGGGCGACGCGGGCGTTGGCCAGGTCGTTGATGTAGACGTAGCGCCCGTCGTACACGCCGTCGGTCTCCGAGAGCGCCGGGTGGTGCGTGTCGCCCCAGAGGCCGCCCGTCCGGATCAGCTCCTGGCGGCGCGGATCGCTGTCGGACATCGCGTAGCCGTACGCCGCCCGCGGCTCGAAGATCGGGATCTCCCGGATCAGCCGGCAGGAGGGAACTCCGATGACGAAGATCGATCCGCTCTGGCCGCCCGAGAGGAATCCGT
>DATFVB010000014.1 GCA_035260525.1 Thermoanaerobaculia bacterium | reverse complement strand
CGGCGAAGACCGTCGCGCGCGGCGCCGGCGTCGGGACCTCGGCCCAGGCCGTACCGCCGTCGACGCTCTTCCACACTCCGCCGTCGAGCGTGCCCGCCCAGAGTGTCGTCGCCGACGAGCCGAGGTCGACGGCGACCGCGTAGACGCTCGCCGAAGCAAAAGGAGAAGCCGGGGGCGTCCATGTCGTACCGCCGTCGATGCTCTTCCAGACGCCCCCGCCAAACGTGGCGGCCCAGAGGTTCGAAGGGTCCCGGGGATCGACTTCGACGTCGAAGACGAACGCGTCCGCGATCGCGGCCGGCGATTCGGTCCAGCTCCGCCCCCCGTCGTCGCTTCGGACGACTCCCGATCCGGCCGTCCCCGCCCAGATCCTTCCGGGGCGCGACGGGTCGGAAGCGATCGCGAGGACGGACGCGGCCGTTCCGGCGGGCGTCCACGACCGGCCGCCGTCGTCGGAGCGGAAGACACCCTGGGTCTGCGTGCCGACGTAGACCGCTCCGACGGGATCGACGGCGACGGAGTAGACCGTCGTGTCCGTCAGGCCGGCGTTGGCGAGAACCCAGCCTGTTCCTCCGTCGTCCGAACGGAGAACGCCGTCGTTGGTCGCGGCGAAGAGAGAACCGCCCGGCACGGCGGCGAGATCGTTGACGACGTCGCCGACGCCGGCCGTCGCCACGCGCGACCACCGTCCTCCTCCGTCCCGGCTGACGAAGAGTCCGCCGCCGTAGGTTCCCTCCCAGACGACCGACGGCGAGGACGGATCCAGGAGAAGGGCGCTCACGAGTCCCCCTTCCGGACCGAGACTCGACCACTTCCCGATCGCTCCCACCGCGGGCGCGGCGAGCGCCGCCGCGAGCATCCCGGCGGCGGCCGCCTTCCGGATTGCACACGAGCAGCGGGCGAGCGGCACGGGTCTTTCCATCTTCCCCTTTTCACGGGGTGTGTCGAGTCCGTACACTCGCCACATCCTGAAGACCGGAAGGAGCAAGACGCGTGCCCGCGTGCAAAGCTCTCCACCGCCGCGACTTCTGCAACGGGAGCGTCCGACGCTGCCCTCCTGCGTCGAGACTCGGTACTCGCGACCGGCTTTCGGACTACGGGAGCGTCAGCCGGTACGTATTCGCGAGGAACTTCGCCATCTGAGCGCGGAGCACCGAGCCGTCCGGGCCGTAATTTCCGCCCGAGAACCCGTCGACGATGTTCTTCGACCAGAGGTAGTAGATGTGCTTGCACCCGACATCGCTGTCGGAGACGTCGGCGAACGCGTTCGCCTTCCCGTCCGTGCAGTCGTATGAGCGGCCGTTTCCCGAATCCGGAGCCTTCGAGGGAACGGAGGCGTCGCCGCCCGCGAGGTCGCGCGCGAGCATGACCGCCATGCTTCGCCGCGTGATGTTCGCCGCCGGACAGAAAGTCGACGTGAACTGCGTCCGATCCGTGCAGCCGTAGGAAAGTCCGTGCGCGACGACGTAGTGGATGTTTCGACAGAACAGATCCGTCGGCGCCACGTCGGAAAACAGCGACGTCCCCCCCGACTCGCAGTCGTACGTGCCCAGTCCGGGCACCGTCCCGGAAGACGGGATCGCGGCGTCGCTTCCCGCGTGAGCGCGTGAAATGAAGGCGGACATCTGGCTTCGCATCGTGGCGTTCAACGGGCCGTACACGCCCGCCGCATACCCGTTCGTGATTCCGGCGTGGAAGATCGCCTCGACGTCGGGGTAGAAGCCGCTGCTCGAAGGAACGTCGCCGAAGCTGTCGCCGATGTGCACCGTCCATTCGCGCGCTTCCGACGTGTTCAAGGCCTCCGAGACCGTCGCGTCCCAGTGCGCCGCCGGACGCGTGTCCGCCGTGACCTTGAGCTGGTAGCACGTCGAGCCGCACGAGACCGTCGCGCCGGCGGCGACGTCCCCGTACGAGGCGGTTCCGTCGACGATGGTGTATGCCGCCCCCCCCGCGGTGGGGCCGGTGAAGCTCGTGATCGACCCCGTGGTGCCGACGACCGTCCCGGCGCTCGTGTTCTTCCAGGACGGGGAGAAGGCGACGGTCTCGCCGGGCTCGATCACGCCGTTGGGCTCGGACGATGACGACGGAAACGGCGATTTTCCCTCGACGAGGGCGCTCTGCGGCGCCATCACGTCGCCGTTGGAGGCGAACGTCGCCGTGTACGTCGCCGGGCTCGACCCGGCGACGATCGAATGCGTCTGCGCGCCGCCGTCCGACCAGCCGTCGAACCAGTAGGCCGAGCCGTTCAGCGTCTCCGGCGAAGCGGCGCTGATCGTGTTCGTCGATCCGACGATCACCGTCTTCGAGAACGGCGTCGCGACCCCGCCGTCGCCCGCGTCGAGCAGCAGCCCCGACGGCGACGCCGCGAACTGGAGCGCGACGGTCTGCGGCTGGAGGATCACGCTGGCCGTGCCGGTCAGGCCGAGCGAGTCGGTCGCCGTCAGCTTCAGCTCGAGAAACGACGGGTACTCGTGATCGGGCGCCGAGAAGCTCCCGCTCGCGACTCCGGCGAACGACTGGATCTCGTGCGTGTGGCAGTTCGACGGACAGTGATGCATGATCAGAGACCAGGCGAGCGCCGATGCCGCGAGCGTTCCGTCCTGCGGATCGGTGGCGTGTCCGGAGAACGGGATCGCGTCGCCGACTTTCCAGGTCAGCGACGGGGAGGGAGCGTCGATCACGGCGCTGGGCGCGCCCTGCGCCGCCGTGACCGTCAAGGGATCGCTCACGCCCGAGACGCCGTTCTGGTCGGTGACCTCGAGCCTGACCGTGTACTGACCGGCGGTCTGATAGGTCTTCGACGGCGACACGGCGGTCGAGTCGTCGAAGAGGCCGTCACCGTCGAGGTCCCACGCATACGTCAGCGTGTCGCCCGCGTTCGCTCCGTGCGAGCCGCTGCCGTCGAACTGGACGGCGAGAGGCGGCGGCCCCGATTGCGGAGTCGCCGTCGCGCTGGCGGTGGGCGTCATGTACTGGATCCGGTGGATCGCTCCCCCTTCATGGTCGACGTAGAAGAGGTCCCCGCCGGGGCCGGTCACGAGGTCGACCGGGTGCGACGCGCCCCCGATGAAGAGCGCGCGGTTGCCGGGGTCGGGCTGGCCGTTCGCGCCGGGAAAGAGCACCCAGGCGCAATTGCGCGTGTGATCGGCGAAGAAGAGCGCGCCGTCGTACGGCGACGGATAGCTCCCGGTCCCGTAGAACGCGAGGCCCGTGATCGAGGAGCCCCCGGTCGGACATCCGTCTCCCGAAACGACGCTGTCGGAGTGGCGGTACCCGAGAAACGGCGCCGTGACGACCGAGGGGTTCACGTAGAGGTCGTTCATGCAGATGTCGACCTGGGCGCTCACCCAGTCGGGCTCCTGGTCGGGCCCCTCGTAGCAGGGCCAGCCGAAGTTCTTCACCTCGGTGGCCGGACTGGGAGCCGAGTCGATCTCCTCCCACACTTCGTTTCCGACGTCGCCGATCCAGAGCTCGTTCGTGTTCGGCCGGATCGTGAAGCGAAACGGCTGGCGCAGGCCCTCGACGACGATGCGGCGGGCGTTCGCGTCGGAGCTTCCGGCGAGAGGATTCGTCGAGAGCGCCGCCCCGGTCGACGGATCGACGCGGATGACCGTCCCGTTCAACACGGCGGGCTCGCCCGCCTGCCGGCGCAGGCTCTGGCTGCGGAGGGCGCCCCCTTCGGCCCAGGGAGGCTCCATCGTCCCGCCCACTCCCCCCGGCGGATCGCCGAGGGGGTTTCCCCCGAACTGCCCGTAGTCGACCGTCCCCATGCTCGCGCCGTCTCCGTCGCTCGCGTAGAGCGCGCCGTCGGCGCCGAACTGGATCGCGCCGAGCGAATGGCTGGGGAACTGCTGCCCCCAGGCGTTGATCAGGACTTTTTCGGAGCCCGACATCACGTTTCCGCTCGCGGTCAGCCGCGAAAGCCGCCCGCTCACGACGCACCCGTCCGTATTCGGCCCCGGAGGGGTCGGGCACCCGTCGTTCCAGACCGGCGCGGTCCCGCCGATCGGCGCGTCGTAGGCGTACAGCACGTAGACGTAAGGATTCGTCGGGAATCCGGGATCGAGCGCCATTCCGAGAAGCCCCCGGTCCCAGTAATTGTCCACGTTGGTGGTCAGATTCGCGAAGATCGTCGGCGTCGTCGCCGTCAGGCTCGAGAACACCTTGACGATCCCGCTCTTTTCCGCGACGAAGATCCGTCCGTCGGGCGAGAAGCGGACGACCGTCGGCCGCGTCAGCCCGCTGATCACGATCGAATCGCGGAACCCCGGCGGCAGGGTCTCTCCGTGCGCGGCGGCGGAAGCGACCGCGACGGCGGCCGCGAGAATCGGAGCTCCGAATCTGGCAAAGAACCTGGGCGTCACCGTGTCCCCCTCCGAGATCGTTTTCCGGACCACACCGGAACCTTCGGCGTTCGTGCAAGGCCGATGCCGCACGGTGCTAGAATCCGGACATCGTTGCTCGTTCGGTTTCGGCTTCGGAGGTGGAATCGTGCCCGAAGAATTCGACTATACGGAGCTCGATTTCGGGGAAACGGTAGAGAATCGCAGCGGGGTGATCGCGATCTGCCCCGCTTGCGGACGAAACGGCCTGAAGCAGAGTCAGGCACCCGGCGGCGATTCCACGCGATACCTGCACCGCATGACCCGCGACGACGACGACAATCTCACTCCGGATATGTGCATGGTCACCAGGAGGAGGGCTTAGCCGCCTTCAAATCCGAAATCCGAATTTCGAAATTCGAAACAACGTCCGGTCTTCTCATCCAATCTTCGGACCCTCGCGCCGCGATTCCGCGCCCGATTTCACCGTGCGTCGCGAGCGACTTCAGCGGTCTTCGAACTTTCGACATTCGATATTCGGATTTGTTTTGGATTTCGGAATTCGGACTTCGAATTTCAAATCCCGCCTCACGATAGGATCTTCCACGGGAGGCCCACCATGCCGTTTCCCTTCACGCCGGGTTTGACCGAACCCCGGCTCGTCGATCTGTCCGATCCCTCCTCCGACGTCCTGCTCGACGCGACGCGCGAAGCGCTGACGGAGGCCGTGCGCGCCGGCGACGTCGATGCGCTGGCGGAAATCGAGGGAACGTTCGCGGCCGTCGCCCGGGACGGCGTGACGATCCGGCTCGCCCGCACGATCGGGCGGCCGCTCCGGTACTTCGTCGCCAAGCGCGCGACCGGCCCGTACCTCGTCGTCGCCGACCGCATCGACGCGATCGCACGCTACTGCGCCGAGGAGGGGATCGACGAGCAGTTTCATCCGTCGTATACGCGCATGATTCCCGCCCATCACCTCGTCGAGCTCGACCAGATCGGCTGCCCCGACCCGAACCCCCGCTACCGGCGCTTCTTCTCCCCCGAGGCGGGGCGCGGTCCCGCCGACCGCGGGGCGCTCGGCGAGCGCTACGTCGCCGCGATCGAGTCTGGCGCCGCGGCGCTCCTTTCGGCGATCCCGCGCGAGGCGCCGGTCGGCGTCGCCCTGTCCGGCGGCGCGGATTCGACGCTCACGGCGTGGGCGGTGCTCTCCGCGGCGAAAGCGGAGGGACGCGAAGGCCGCGTGCGGCTCTTCACGCTCGCGATCGGCGACGCCGCAGACCGCCGCGCCGCCGAGGAGGTCGCCGCCGCGCTCGGCGCGCGCGACCGCTGGACGGCGATCGAAGCGTCGCCGGACGACCTCTCGCTCGCCGCGGCCGTCGCCGCGATCGAGGATTACCGCCCGCTCGACGTGCAGTGCGCGGCCGCGGCGCTCGCGTTCGCGCGGAACCTCCGGCGCGCGCAGCCCGACCTCGTGGCTCTCTTCGACGGCGACGGAGGGGACGAGAACTGGAAGTCGTACCCGATCGAGGACTCCGAGCTCACGATCAAGAGCGTCCTGAACAATCCCCTCCTGTACCACGAGGGGTGGGGAATCGACTCGATCAAGCACTCGCTCACGTACACGGGCGGATTCTCGCGGGGCGTCGTGCGCGGCTTCGCGCCGGCGCGCGCGTTCGGCTTCACGGCGCTGTCGCCCCACGCGATGCGCCCTGCGATCGCGGCCGCGCTGTCGGCGCCGCTGCGCGAGCTCGTCGGCGAAGACCCGGCGCGCCTTCTCGCGCTCAAGGCCGAAGTGGCCGCGGCCGGTCTCGCCTCGCGGGGCATCCGGCTGCCGATCGCCCCGAAGAGGCGTTTCCAGCACGGCGCGCTCGCCCCCGAGCTCTTCGGCTCGCTGGCCGCGTCGCGGGCGGAGCTTCGCGCCGAGCACGAGCGCCGGTTCGGCCCGAGACCGGAGGCCGCCGAGGACGCGCCCGCCCGGGGCGGCGTCCCCCTCTCCGCGCCGGCATGAGCCCGGTCCGGCGCGCTTCGGGAGCGCGCCCGGTCGGGATCGCCGAGGAAACGGAGATCTTTCCGGACGGGACCCCCCGGACGATCGGCACCGCGTACCTCCGCAACGGGCCGTGCCCCCTTTCCTGCGTCTATTGCGCTCTCTACCGGCAGGCGGGAGAAGGCCCGGCGAGCGGAAGCGAGATCGCGCGGCAGATCCGTTCGGCCCGGGCGAGGCTCGCCCCGATCTCGGGCATCAAGCTCTACAACGCGTCTTCTCTTTTCGAGCCGCGGTCGATTCGCCAGAGCGCGGGCGACCTCGCGGCGATCGCGGCGGAGGTCGCCGATCTCGACCTCGTCGTCATCGAGTCGCGGTCCGAGCAGGTGCGGCGCGCGCCCGCGTTCGCGCGGCTTCTCGGCGGACGGCTCGAGGTCGCGATCGGCGTCGAGGCGGCCGACGACGGGCTGCTCCGCCGTCTCGGGAAGCCCACGACGGTCGCGCGCTTCCGGGACGCGGCCGGCCGCCTCGCCGACGCGGGAATCCTCCTCCGGGCCTTCGTGCTCGTCCAGCCGCCGTACGTCTTCGGCGCGGCGGCGCGCGAGCTCGCGGCCGCGACGTTCCGCCTCGCGCGGGACGCCGGCGCGCGCGTCGTGTCGCTCCTCCCGGTCGTCTCCGATCACGCGCCCATGGAGCGGCTTCGGAGCGAGGGAGCATTCGCCGAGATCACGCTCGAGGACTATTTCGCCGTCGTCGCCGAGTGCGTCGAGGCGGGCGGCGCGGTCGTCCTCGCCGAGCTCGCCACACTTTCCCGGCTGCCGGGCTGCGCCGCGTGCCGCGAGGCACGGCATGCGGCGCTCGCCGTGCTGAATGCGACCGGCCGCCTTCCTCCCGTCTCGTGCGCCGGCCATCGGCCGGCCGTTGCCGGGCCGGCCGGCGGCGCCGCGATGCCGCGATGAAGCGGTTCGACCTCGCGATCGTCGGCTCCGGCTTCGGGGGTTCCCTTCTCGCTCTCGTCGCCCGCCGCCTGGGCCGGACCGTCGTCCTCATCGAGAAGGGGACGCATCCGCGTTTCGCCATCGGCGAGTCGACGTCGCCGCTCGCGAACCTGCTCGTCGAGCGGATCGCCCGCCGCTACGATCTCCCGGAAGTCGCCCCGCTCGCGAAGTGGGGAACCTGGCAGGCGCGCCTCCCGCGCGTTCGCGGCGGGATCAAGCGCGGCTTCACCTTCTTTCACCACCGCGAGGGACGCGAGCCGGTGTCCGATCCGGCGCTTCGCAACCCGCTCCTCGTGGCCGCGAGCCCGCGCGACGAAATCGCCGATACCCACTGGTACCGCGCCGACGTCGATCATTTTCTCCTCGAGCGGGCGCGCGCGGCGGGGGCGGAGTACGTCGACCGGGTCGTCCTCGACGGGTTCGAACGGGAGGACCGCGGCGTCCGGCTCTCGGGCGCGAGCAACGGCGACCGAGTCGCCTTCGAGGCCCGGTGCGTCGCCGACGCTTCCGGGCCCCGGGGTTTCCTCCATCGCGCGCTGCGCCTCGGGGAGCGTCCCTTCGCCGCGATGCCCGCGACCCGCGCGCTCTATTCGCACTTCCGCGGCGTGGCGCGAATGGACGACGCCGCGCGCGGAGACGAAACGCCGCCCTATCCGATCGACGACGCCGCGCTCCACCACGTCTTCGACGGGGGTTGGATCTGGGTTCTCCGTTTCGAGGGCGGGATCACGAGCGCCGGCGCGATGCTCTCTCCCGAGCTCGACCGGGAGATTCGCGGCGGCGAGGGGGAGCCCGCCTGGCGGCGGCTCCTCGCCATGTTTCCCGCGGTCGCGCGGCAGTTCCGGCACGCCGCGCCGCTCCTCCCGTTCCGGTACGACGAAGGCGTGCCCTTCCGGTCGGCGGCGGCGAGCGGTCCCGGCTGGTGGATGCTCCCCTCTGCGGCCGCGTTCGTCGACCCGCTGCTGTCGACGGGGATCCCGCTCACGCTGCTGGGCATCGCTCGCGCCGGGCTCGCGCTGGAAGACTCGCCCGAGGGCGACGGGTTCGAGCGGCGCATCGGCGAAGTGGCCGCGCGCACGCTCGACGAAGCCGACCTGACGGCCGAGCTCGTATCGGCGCTGTGGCGCTCGTTCGACGACTTCGAGACGTTCGGCGCGGCGACGATGTTCTACTTCGCCGCCGCGAGCTTCTCGGAAGCGTCGTGCCGGCTCGGCCGCGAGGAGCTGCCCGGATTCATCGGCGCGGACCGCCCGGCCCTGCGCGCCGCGATCCGCCGGGCGAGCGCGCGCCTCCGCGGCGAGACGGCGGACCGCGCGGGATTTTCCGACGCCGCCCGCGCCGCGATCGAGCCGTGGAACGTCGCGGGCTTCCTCGATCCGGCGCGGCGCAACTGGTACCCGGTGTCGGCGGCGGACCTGCGCGCGGCGGCGCCGAAGCTGGGCGCGTCCGCCGGGGAGATCGACCGACTTCTCGAGCGGACCGGGTTCGAAACCGGGTAGTCTTCTCGCATGTCCCACCCTGTCCCGGCGGCTCTGCGGCGGTTCGCTTTCCCGCTCGCGCTCGGCGCGGCGGCCACCGCGGGCGGGGCGCCGGCTTCCGCGCCACCGTCGGCGGCAGCCGGAAACGCCGTCTCGGAATCCGCGAACGTCTCGCTCGCCGCGGCGCCCGCGTCGTCTGTCGTCCCGGCTACCTCGAGCCGGCCGGCTGACCCGGCCGGACGCGAGGGTGATACGATGCGCGGAAAATCAGTCTCGGCGATCGGAGGAGTCTCATGACGACACGCGCGAAATGTCCGAACCCGAAGGGTTGCGACGGCGAGCTCTACGCCCGCACGGACCCGCCGGGCGAAGCCTGGTGCCCGAAATGCGGGTACGTCTTCCGCCGGCAGGATGCTCCCGGCAACTCTCGGCCGGAGCCCAAGCCCTCGACGCGCAAGCCCTAGCGGCTCGTCCCCGCGCGGCCGGCCGACCGGGAGCAATGGTTCCCGTGGCCCGAATTTTGCTTGATTCCGCCGAAACGGAGACCCTCGAGCGGTGAATCAGGCGCGCGTCGCGTCCGGCGAGATCGGACATCCGGCGCGGGGGAGGACGACGTGAAAAGCATTCGAATCTCCGACGGAGAGTTCTTTCGCATCAACGTCGCCGCGCATTCCGGGGAAGAGTGGCCCATCGCGGAACACCTCGCCGCGACGACCGGCGTCCTCGCCGGGCGCGACGGTCCGAGCTCCCGGGGCATCTACTGCGAAACGTGCCGGTTCGGATTCCGCCGCGAGTTCGGTCCGTTTCCGCTCGTCGAGGCGCGAACGAGCCTCGCCAACGATTTCACCGACGAAGCGCACCGCCGCGAATGCGAGCACTGGAAAGCCTACGTGGAGCATCCGCAGGCCTTCGCCGGTCCCCGCGCGGCCGGGGTCGCGGTCCACGCCGTGTCCGCCCGGCCCGAGCCGGCGGATCACGTCTGCGCCCGATGCGCCGCCGCGGCGAGCGCCCTCTTCCGCTGCCTCGACACGAGCGTGTGCTTCCGCTGCCTCGGCGAAGTGCTGCAGCTGACCGGCGGCTACAGCGGCTTCAAGTCTCTGCTGACGGTCGAGGAGGCGCCCGAGCCGCCGAAGCGGCGAAGACGGCGGGAGCCGGGCACCGGGCGCTGCCGCACCTGCCGGGCCTTCGGGAAAGTCATACCCATCCACGGCAACAAATACTGCCGCTCCTGCGCGACCGCGAGGGTGGAGAAACTCCTCACGAGCTAGGAGTTTGCCGCGCAAACTCCTAAATAGCTCCGGACCCTTCGCATCGCGGAAAGCTTTCGCCCGAAGGTTCTCCAGCGCCTCCGCCTTCGCTGAAGCTTCCTCCTTCGCTGAAGCTTCGACGGGACGCGTCGGCGCGATCCTATCGGCGTCGATCGTCCCTTACGGTTCGCGCAAACTTACAACTGATCGCGCCGTAGCTCCGCAGAGCGGAGGCGGACCGGCTCGATGCATCCGCCGCGCCGGCAAGTACCGCGAATCGAGGAATTCCCCCGATCAGTTCTGACAATGGCGAGGCGCGAGCCCGGTCCGCCGTCGCTCTGACGAGCTATGGCGGATTGCTGGACAACGGCACCCTTTGAACCACCAGCGCGCTTGAGCGCTCGATCCGCCGAAGCCTTGGCGAAGGCGGACGGGATGCGGGCATCCGACCCGCGGCCGCGGCGTACCGATAAGCGTACGGTAAGGCCGCGGGTCGCGGTGCACGCGCCCGCCCGGCTCGATGCATCGCCGCGCCGGCTCTATCGTTTGCTGATGAAGTCCCAGGCATTAGCCGGCTTGCCCGCGCCCGGCGGCGGCGCCGAGGGTCGCACGACGGCGTCGATCTGCGGGGCGAAGTCCTTCAAGAGCCGGCGCACCGGGACGCCGTCGGCGCCGCGCTCGAGGATCTCGGCCGCCGATTCGTCCATCTTCGCGAGATAGGCCTCCCACTTGGCCTCCGAGACGGGCATGCCGCGGAAGCGGACGTTCCGCATGGGCGCGAAAGCGCGCGTCAGGAACTCCGTCTTCTCCCTGAGGTCCTCCTCCGAGGCGAGCGGCTCGTTCTCGTACGGCGTGTGCGGCTTCGGGATGAACGCGTTGACCGACGGGACGATCGTCGGCATCTTTCCCGTCGTTTTCGCGGCGGCGAGCGCGATCTCGCGGCAATCGTCGACGAGGCGCACGAGGTCGCGCAGGTCCTCTTCGGTCTCCGACGGGAGCCCGAACTGGAGATAGAGCTTCAGGTTCGTGAAGCCGTGCGCGAAGATCATCGCGACCTTCTCGCGGAGCATCGCGTCGGTCACCTTCTTGTTGATGAACCGCCGCAGGCGCTCGTTGCCGGCTTCAGGAGCAATCGAGAGAGACCGTTCGCCCTGGCGCGCGAGGACCGACAGGATCTCCGGCCGGATCGCGTCGATCTTGATCGACGAGAGCGCGATGTGGAACCCGAGCCCGGCCAGGCCCGCGAGGATCGCGTCGATCTCCGGATGGTCGCAGACGGCCGTCGCGATCAGCCCGGTGCGGTCCGTGTACGCGCGCCCGAGCTTCGCGGTCGCGAGGATCGACGACGCCGGGTACTGCTTGATCGGCGCCATCGCGTAGGCCGCCCAGCAGAACTTGCACATCTCGGTGCACCCGCGCGAAATCTCGATCAGGAGCTTGTCGGAGAGCTCGGTGTGGGGCGTGAGGATCGTCGAGTGCGGGACCTCGTAGTCCGGGCCGATCTCCTTCCTCGACATCGTCTGCTGGATGACGATCTTCCCCGCCGTCGAATGCTCCGCCCGCGCGCCCTGGACCGAAGGCACGAAGAGACCCGGCACGCGCGCCGCCTCTTCGAGGAACGCGTCGCGTGAGAGCCCGCGCTTCATGAGACCGGAGATCGCGGGGACGAGTCTCTCGCCGTCTCCCATCGCGAAGACGTCGAAGAACGGAGTGAGCGGCGCCGGGTTGATCCGCGCGCAGTCGCCCCCGACGACGAGGATCGGATGGCGCTCGTCGCGGTCCTTCGCGCGCCGCGGGATGCGCGCGCGGTCGAGGGTCTTCAAGAGATTGACGTAGTCCATCTCCCACGACACGGACCAGGCGAGCACGCCGAAGTCCGAGAGAGGCGTGCGCGACTCGAAGGTCTCGGCGGGCGCGTCCTCCTCGCAGAAGAAGCGCTCGCAGACGAGGTCGTCGACGCGGTTGAAGAGGCGATACACCCACTGGAACCCGAGGTTCGACATCCCGACCTCGTACGAGTTCGGGAAGCCGAGCGCCAGCCGGTAGGCGCCGAACTTCTTCGGCTCCTCGACGAATCGCTCCGCGGCGATGAGGTCTCGGCGTCTGTCGGGCCAGGCAGTCATGAACCGTTAAGTGTAACAGGCGCACCGATCATCCGGCCCCGAGGGCTCCCTCACCCCGGCCCTTGCTTCGGCACGCCAAGTCTCCCGCGGGGAGAGGGAGTGCCCGGGACTCCCTCACCCCAACCCTCTCCCGCGGGGAGAGGGGGAAGAAGCTTCGTGTCAGTTACGACAACGTAGAGGCGCGGCCAGACGTGCGGGAAGGCGGGTTCGGGCGGCCTGCCGGCCGCTAGGGCGTAACGGAAGCGTACGTCGTGCGGACGGCAGGTCGCACGGGCCCGTATGACCGCGCGTATGGTCCGCGCCGGCTACTGCCGATCGCTGGAAGATCGCGTATCAGTTCAGAACCACCCGAAAGCGCGGCCAGACGTGCGGGAAGGCGGGTTCGGGCGGCCTGCCGGCCGCTAAGGCGTACCGGCGAGCGTACGTCGTGCGGGCGGACGGTGGCCCTCACCCCGACCCTCTCCCGCGGGGAGAGGCAGGGGTCCGTGCGCGTCCCAATGCCGACGAGTTCGAGGCACGGCGAGGCGCGAGCCCGGTCCGCCGTCGCTCTGACGAGCTATGGCGGATTGCTGGACAACGGCACCCTTTGAACCACCAGCGCGCTTGAGCGCTCGATCCGCCGAAGCCTTGGCGAAGGCGGACGGGATGCGGGCCGGCCGGCCCGCGGGCGCGGCGTACCGGGGCGTACGTTAAGCCCGCGGGCGGACGGCACGCGCCCGCCCGGCTCGATGCATCGCCGTGCCTCTACTCTGGGACGGCCCAGAGGCGGAAGACAACCAGCATCGGCTCCTTCATCCTCACGAACAGCCGCGACAGGTCTCCCAGCCCGAACGCTTTCCAGAAGACGGGGACCGCGCCCGCGACGACGACGTGGTCGTTCAGGACCGCCGCCTCGACGTTGGTCTGGATCTGCTTGGCGACCCCGTGGATCGTCAGCGTTCCGGACACGTCCGCGGTGACGACGCCGCCCGGTTCGAAGGCGGCGAGGTTCCCCTTGTACGACGAACCGTCGAAGACGATCTCCGGGAAACGCGCCGCGTCGAGCATCCGGTCGCGGAAGTCGAGGTCGCGCCGCGCCTTTCCGGTCTCGATCGAATCCGCCCGCATGTCGATCCGCGCCTTGAGTCCCCCCGGCCGCGCCGGATCCACCTCGACGCTCCCGCGCCAGGCGTCGATCTTGCCGTGGATGACGTGGAACGTCGTCGGAAGCTCGAACGTGATCGAAGACTGCTGGGGGACGAAGCGATATTTCAGGACTCGCGGCGGCGCGGTCGTCGCGTTCTCCGGCGCCGGCTTCTGTGCGAACGCGGGAGCACACGCCGCACCGAAGAGGAGAGCCGCAAGCAAAGTCTTCATCCCGTTATTTTAGACCGGAACGTGGACAACCCGATGCTTCTGTCCGGCGCCGTGGCTCACGACTCGGGCGGCGCGGCGTATCCGAAGACCCAGTCGGCGACATTCGTGCCGGTGGGACCGGTGTGGAAGGCGCCTCCCGCGCGAGCGAAAAACCCCGCGGCGTCGTGTCCGGCGAGAAAGCGCTCCGCGTCGATCCCGCGCCGGGCGCCGCGTGCGATCGTGCCGCCATCGACCCGGGCGCCCGCATTTTCGGAGTTGCCGTCGACCCCGTCGGAGCCGGCCGCGAGGATCGAGAGCCGCGGATCGCCCGCGATCTCGAGCGCCGCCGCGAGCGCGAGCTCCTGGTTGCGGCCTCCTGTTCCCGCCCGGCCGCGGATCGCGACGGTCGTCTCGCCCCCGGCGAGCAGGACGAGCGGGCCGCGCCCCCGGCGCGCGAGCGCCTTGAGCCGTTTCGCGAATTCCCTCCCGGCCGCCGCGGCTTCGCCGGAGAGTGACCGCCGGATGATCGAAATACGCGCTCCGAAGCGCCGCGCTTCTTCGGACGCCGCCGCGAGGCCGGTCCGATTGTCTGCAAGGAGAACCGCGCGGTCGCCGCGCCGCTTCCGGATCGTGGGACCGGACCCGACGATCCGGAAGTCGGCGCCCGGGACGTCGGAGAGGACGAGCGTCGTGACGCGCGCCTCCGTCGCTTCCGCGAGTTTTCCGCCTTTGATGGCCGAAAGCGAAATCCGGAGCCGGTTCAGCCGCTCGATCGGCCAGCCGGCGCGCATTGCCCTTCGTACGCGCGCCTTCTTCTCCGCAAGCGTGATTCCCTTCTTCGGCAGACAGAGGAGGGATGACGCGCCACCCGAAATCAGCGCGACAATCTCGTCCCCTTGCCCGAACTTCCGGAAGAACGCGATCGCCGCCCGAGCGGCCGCGACGCTCGACGCGTCCGGCTCCGGGTGCGACGCGAAGAGGACGCGATTCCGCCATGCTCGCGGAACCGGCGTTCCGCGCGGCACGACGACGAGCGTCGAATCGAAAAGCGAGGCGGTCGCGCCGCGAGCCATCGCGAGCGCCGCCTTGCCGCAGGCGAAGAGCCCGCGGCGCCGAGCGGGCGCGGGCGGCCGGTCCCGGAAGAAGCGCGAGACGAGCGCCCCCGGTTCGACGGCCTCCCGGGCGGATCGCCAGAGCGGCTCGAGAACGTCGGAGCCCGCCACGCGGCTATTATCGGCCCGATGGCGCGACGCCTGCTCCTCGCCGCCGCTCTCTGCGCCGCCGCGTGCGCGCCGGCGGCGCCGCGAACGGCCGCGCCCCGGATCGACGGCGTTCTGGAAGTGCGCGGAGGCATCCGGAGATTCGGCGGCTCGTTCCTCCGCGAGCGCGAAGGGATGCGCGAAGCCCGGTTCGAAGGCCCGCCGTACGTTCGCGGGTACGCGCGAGGACGCCTCGCCTACCCGCAGATCGCCGCCGGCGAGACGGATCTCGAGTTCCTCCTTCGCGAGACGGTCCCTTCGGGCCTCCGGCGATGGTCGTTGCGCCGCCTCCTCGGCCTTTCGATGCGGCGGTCGGAGAAATGGATCGGGGCGGCGCACCTCGCGGAGATCCGCGGAGTCGCCGACGCGGAGGTGCCGGACCCGCTCCCCGGCGGATGGAGCCCGTTCGCGCGCCAGCTGTCCCTCCATGCCCTCCACGATTTCTCGCAGCGGTTCATCGACACGATCCCTCTCTCGGGCGCCTGCACGGGTTTCGCGGCGGCGCCCCCGGCGACGGCGGACGGACACGTGTATCTCGCCCGGAACTTCGACTTCGAGGCCGGGGGGCGCTTCGACCGGGAAAAGATCGTCGTCGCGACCGTTCCCGAAAAGGGTTTCCGTTACCTCTCGGTCACCTTCGGCGGCATGACCGGCGTCGTTTCGGGATTCAACGAAAAGGGGCTCGGCGTCTCACTCCAGTC
>DATFVB010000013.1 GCA_035260525.1 Thermoanaerobaculia bacterium | reverse complement strand
AGGCGGCCGGTTTGACCGATCCGGCGGCGGAGCAGGCGTGGGTGGCGGTCGTCCGGGAGCTTCCGGCTGGGACGTTCGGCAACGTGGGGGCCGCGGGCGGCCCGGCGTTCCGTCTCGACAGCGCCGCCGCGCCGCTCCACTTTGCGCCGTAGCGAGAAGAGGGAGCCTTCGGCGGACGGGCGATCGCGGGCGGTGACCCGGCGCAACGGCTCCGTGGATCGCGGCTACCGCGAGAAGAGGAACCAACGATGAAGACGTGTAAGACGGTTTCCGTGCTGCTCGCCGCGATGGCGGCGGTGGTTCTCGTCGGGCTCGCTCCCCGCGCCGAGGGGATCGGCGTGAACAGCTCGCCGGAGGTGATCGGGACGGTTTCGACCCGACCGGGGTCGACGCTGCTCCTGCCGTATTTCGAGGTGGACCTCGCGCATCCGGCCGGCCGGACGACGCGGTTCTGGATCAACAACGCGTCGGCGACGGCGGTTTTGGCGCACGTGACGATCTGGTCGGACCTGGCGGTGCCGGTGCTCGCGTGGAACGTGTATCTGACCGGGTACGACATGCAGCACTTCGACATGCGCAACATCCTGAACGGAACGTTCCCGGCGACGGCGAGCGCGGGGCAGGATCCGACGGACAAGATCAGCCCGCACGGCGAATTCTCCCAGGACATCAATTTCGCGAGCTGCAACGGCCAGCTGCCGTTCACGCAGCTGGCGTCGTTCTACGTCGACTACATGCAGGCGTCGTTGACGGGTCAACTCGCGAGCTTCAACGGGAAGTGCGCGGGCACCCCGTCGTCCGGCCTCGCGCGGGGGTTCATCACGGTCGACACGGTCAACAACTGCACGCTCCGCTTTCCCGGCGATCCGGGCTACTTCAACCCGGGCGGGTCCGGGGACGCGACGGACCAGGACGTGATCTGGGGCGAGTACGTGTATGTCAACAGCGGCGCGCACGGCAACGGCGGGCACGGGGCGCCAATGGTGGCGATCAAGGCTTCGCCGACCGACCCGTTGACGACGACGGCGGGCAACTACACGTTCTACGGCCGCCTGGACTCGGCCCCGTGGAGCGCCGCGGACAATCGCGAGCCGCTCGCGACGAATTTCGCGGCGCGGTACGTCACCGGGGCGACCGACGTGATCGTGTGGCGGGACCCGAAGGTCGCCCAGCAGGGGTTCACGTGCGGGACGCTGCCGGACTGGTATCCGCTCGGGCGGGAGGGGCTGGTGCTCTTCGACGAACAGGAGCGCGCGACGGTGCGGGCATCGCAGTCGACGTCGCCGACGGTCAACGGAGCGGCGTTCCCGGCGGCGACGCAGAAGGTGCGGACCGGGGTGGGGCAGTTCCCGATACCGTACCAGTCGGGATGGATGTACCTGAACCTGAACACGACGGTGACGCCGCAGGCGGCCGGTTTGACCGATCCGGCGGCGGAGCAGGCGTGGGTGGCGGTCGTCCGGGAGCTTCCGGCTGGGACGTTCGGCAACGTGGGGGCCGCGGGCGGCCCGGCGTTCCGTCTCGACAGCGCCGCGGCGCCCCTCCACTTCACGCCCTAGGAGTTTCTGAAGAAGGCCCGCGGCGGGGACGAGCGCGGCGGGCTCGAATGACGAATGCCGCTTCGCGCTCGAGTCGCGAGACGCCGACCCGGGCGTCGTCTCCTTGACTCGCCGCGTGTCCTTGGCTATCTTTCCCCTTCGCCCTGAGCGGGAATAACTCAGTGGTAGAGTGCCACCTTGCCAAGGTGGATGTCGCGGGTTCGACCCCCGTTTCCCGCTCCAAAATCGTCGGTTTCAAGAGAGTCGGTACGATCGCGTGCCCGCCGCGGCGCCCGAAGCCTTCAGTCGGCTCGTGCGCCGATCCGCTCGGCCTCGGCCTCGCGCCGGGAGAGCTCGAGATCCGCGTCGGCCATCATCGCGACGAGCTCGGGGAAGCGCACCTTCGGTTCCCATCCCAGCTCTTTCCGGGCTTTCGTCGAATCGCCGACGAGGTGATCGACCTCGCTCGGACGGAAGTATCGCGGTTCCACCGCGATCCGCACGCGGCCGGTCGCCGCGTCGATCCCTTTCTCCTCCGCGCCCTCTCCTTCGAAGCGAAGTGAGATCCCGGCGCGGGCGAAGGCCGTTTCCGCGAACTCCCGCACGCTGTGGGATTCGCCGGTCGCGAGCACGTAGTCGGCCGGAGCGTCCGCCTGGAGCATCCGCCAGATGCCGTCCACGTAGTCGCCTGCGAAGCCCCAGTCGCGCCGCGCCCCGAGATTTCCGAGGAAGACGGTCTCCTGGAGCCCCCGGGCGATCCGGCCGGCCGCGCGGGTGATCTTCCGGGTGACGAAGGACTCTCCGCGCCGGGGGCTTTCGTGGTTGAAGAGAATGCCGTTGGAGGCGTGGAAGCCATACGCCTCGCGGTAGTTGACGGTGATCCAGTAGGCGTAGGCCTTCGCGACGCCGTAAGGGCTGCGGGGATGGAACGGCGTGTCCTCGTTCTGCGGCGACTCCCGGGCCTTCCCGAAGATCTCGGACGTCGAGGCCTGGTAGAAGCGAGGCGACATCCCGGCGTCGAGGATCGCGTCGAGCAGCCGCGTCGTTCCGAGGGCGTCGATCTGGCCGGTGTATTCCGGGAGTTCGAAGCTCGCGCGGACGTCGCTCTGCGCTCCGAGGTTGTAGACCTCGTCGGGCCGCGCCGTACGCAGGACGCGGCTGAGCGACGACGAATCGTTCAGGTCGCCGTAGTGGAGGAGGAGGGGCCCGTCGCCGCCTCCCTGCCAGTGGCTCAGGTGGTCGATCCGCGAACGGGCGATGCTCGAGGAGCGGCGGACCATTCCATGCACCTCGTACCCCTTCTCGAGCAGCAGCTCGGCGAGATACGAGCCGTCCTGTCCTGTGACGCCGGTGATGAGCGCGCGCTTCATCCGGTGCGATCTTACTTCGGATGTTCCGGCGGCCCGCCGGCGGCGGGCCAGAAACGGTAGAAGTTGAACCACTGGGCGGGCTCCGCGCGGACGACCTCCTCGACGCTGCGTGCGACCGCGCCCATGATCCGCGCCGCGTCCTCGTCGGGCGAGAGCCGGGGATCCGGATCGAGCGGCGGCGCGAGCACGCCGCGGTAGGTGCCGTCGGCGTTGCGCAGGAAGAAACAGGGGAGGATCGGGCACCGGCAGAACCGCGCCAGCAGCGCCGGGGAACGCAGGAAGGGCGTCGGCCTCCCGAAAAACGGCACGACGATCTCGTCCTCCGCGTAGGCGCGGTCGACGGCGAGCGCGACGACGCGCCCCGCCTCCACCGCCGACCGGACCCTGAGCGCGGTCCCGATCGTCGAGCCGATGTCGATCGACTCGACGCCGAGCCGCGCGCGGATCGAGAGCCGCATGGCGTGGACGGCGGGATCGAGCTCGGGCTGGCCGACCACCGCGGCGGGAAGGCCGACGGCGCGGATCGCCGCCGCCCCCATCTCCCAGTTGCCGACATGGGCGGACGCGAGCAGGAACCCGCGTCCCTGCCGGACGAGCCCCCGCAGCACGGCGGCGTCCCGTTCGAGGGTGGTCATCCGCGGCGCGAGCTCGGGCGCGCCCGAGCGGAGACGCCAGAGGTCGACGGTCGTCAGCCCGTACTGCCGGAAGACCTCCCGCGCGAGATTCCGGGCCGGCGCGCGGGGAAGACCGAGCGCGGTCTCGAAGTTCGCGGCGACGCCGCGGACGGTGCCGCGGAGCGTCCGGACGGCGATCGCGTTTCCGACAAAGGAGATCGCGCGGAGAACCGAGAGGGGGAGGCGCGTGCCGCCGTGGAGCAGCCCGCCGTAGACGGTCGTATTCGAGAGCCCGTGCGCGACCCATTTCCGAAGCCGGCGCGGACTCGCGGCGGGCTCCGGAGGCGGCGGATGCAGCGGCATGCGTTCAGTTTACAATCCGCGATCCAGGGCGATGAAGATCCTGCTGATCCGGCCCGCTCCGGGCAACGAGCGATTCGGCCTCGGTCCGTTCTTCCGCGTCGAGCCGCTCGGGCTCGAGTACATCGGCGCGGAGCTCGCGCGGCGCGGCCACGAGACGGAGATCGTCGACGCGCGATTCGAACCGGACGTCGCGCGCCGCGCCCGGCGCCTCGGCCCCGCGCTCGTCGGGATCTCGGGGATGCACGCGCTCGAGTACGATCAGGTGATCGGAGCGGCCCGCGCGGTCCGGCGCGAGGTCCCGGAGGCGTTCGTCGTCGCGGGAGGACACGCCGCGGCGGCGTACTCAGAGCCCCTCGAAACGCCCGATCTCGACGCGATCTGCATGGACGACGGAGAAGAGATCTTTCCCTCGCTCGCCGACGCGCTCGATCGCAGGCGGCCGGCCGCCGACCTCCCCGGCCTTCGCCTCCGCCGCGGATCCGAGTGGGGGACGACCGGACGCGTCGAGGACCGGCCCGCGCTCGACGCCGTGCCGATACCCGCGCGTGAGCTCGTCGCGCGCTACCGGAACCGGTATCACTGTCTCCTCTTCAAGCCCGTCTGGCTCGTCGAGACCGCCCGGGGCTGTCCCTTCCGGTGCAGCTTCTGCTCGGTGTGGCAGCTCTACGGGCGCAGCTTCCGCGAGCGGGCGATCGGGACGGTCGCCGACGATTTCGAGAGCGTCGGAGAGAACGTCTTCGTCGTCGACGACCTGTTCTGGAACCATCCCGCGCGCAGCCTCGAGCTCGCGAGAGAGCTCAGACGCCGCGGCGTGCGGAAACGGTGGATCCTCGTCCAGACCCGCACCGACCTCGTCTGCCGCCACCCGGACCTTCTCGCCGAATGGCGGCCGCTCGCCCGTGATTTCGACGTTTTCTTCGGTCTGGAGGGCGCCACCGACTCGGCGCTCCGGCACGTGACGAAGGACGCGACGGCGAACCAGAGCGTCGAGGCGGCCCGGATCGCCCGCGAGCTCGGTTACGGCGTGACCGGGAACTTCCTCGTCGATCCCGACTGGGGGGAGGAGAACTTCCGCGAGCTCTGGGAGTTCGTGGCGACGCACGGTTTCCAGCGCGCCGGGTACACGATCCTGACGCCGCTTCCCGGGACTGAGCTCTTTCGCCGGTACGAGGAGAGGCTGCAGGGACAGCCCTGGTTCAAGTTCGACATGAGCCACGTGCTCTGGGAGCCCCGCCTCGGCGCCCGTCGCTTTTTCGAGCTCTACGCGGAGACCTGGCGCCGGTCCATCCTGAACACGGCCGGGGAGAAGCGCTGGATCGACTGGATCCGCCAGGTCCGCCCTTCGCAGGTGCCGTACCTCGTCGCCGTGCTCGCGCGGACCCAGCGGATGATGAAGGCCGAGGCATACCTGCGCGAGCACACGGTGCGCCGGCGCGCCGGAGCGGTCGTCGTCGGCGCCGCCGTCGAAGGGGCTTAAACGCGTCTCGTTGCAGCGGACGCGCACCGCCGTGCGCGGCGCTGAATTCGGAACGGAGATCGAGCGGGTCAGACGAGAAACCGCGCCGGGCCGACACGAGCTCCCGGTCCCCGAGCTTGTGTCCCGTCCCGGGAATAGCGGCGGCGGCGCGCCTGTGGCTTGCGGACGAGGGCAAGACGCGTCGCGGGAGCAGATGCCGTTCGCATCGGGCCCGCGACGCAACGCCGCCATCGTTCGCAATGTACTGGCGCCCTACGGGTTCGGGCGGCGCGGGGCAATCTGCGGCGCCGCCGCGACGCGACGATGGCAACGCATCGCCATCATCGCGGCGACTGGCAGCTCACCCGGCGGCGCTCCGAACGCCGCCATCGTTATTCCCGGGACGGGACACCAATCCCGCGAGGGTTCAGTCCCTCAGCCTCAGCATTCCCGCCGCGGCCTCCCGCGCCGGGGGAGCCGGGGGCTCTCCGGGCCGGGGCGGCTCGCGCCTCCCGCGCGTCGCGCGCGGCCGTTGCAGCCGCTCGCGCAGCCCCTCCATCGAGACGTAGAAGACCGGCGTGACGTAGAGCGTCAGCAGCTGGGAGAAGATCAGGCCGCCGACGACCGCGAGGCCGAGCGGCCGCCGGGACTCGGCGCCCGCGCCGAACCCCATCGCGATCGGCAGCGTCCCCATCAGGGCCGCCATCGTGGTCATCATGATCGGCCGGAAGCGCACGACGCACGCCTCGTAGATCGCGTCGGCGGGCGCCTTTCCTTCGTTGCGCTGCGCCTCGATCGCGAAGTCGATCATCATGATCCCGTTCTTCTTCACGATCCCGACGAGCATGATGATGCCGACGAACGCGTAGATCGAGAGCTCCGTGTGGAAGATCAGCAGGGTGACGAGCGCGCCGAAGCCGGCGAACGGCAGCGCCGAGAGAATCGTCAGCGGGTGGATGAAGCTCTCGTACAGGATCCCGAGGACCATGTAGATCACGAGGATCGCCATCAGCAGGAGCATCCCGAGCCCCTGAAACGAGGACTGGAACGCCTGCGCGGTTCCCTGGAAGCTCGTCGTGACGGTCGCGGGAAGCACGCCGCGCGCGACCGCGTTGACCGCCTTGACGGCGTCGCCGATCGCCACTCCCGGCTTCAGGTTGAACGAGATCGTGACGGAGGGGAGCTGCCCCGTGTGCGTGACCTGCAGCGGCCCCACGCCCTGGCTGAAGCGAACGAGGGTCGAGAGCGGGACGAGGGCGCCCGAAGCCGAGTGGATGTAGAGCTTCGACATGTCGTCGGGATTGCTCTGGAACTCGGGCTCGAGCTCCATGATGACCTGGTATTCGTTGTTCGGCGCGTAGATCGTCGAGATCTGGCGCGTGCCGTAGGCGGTATAGAGCGCGTCCTCGATCTTCTGCGGCGTGATCCCGAGCGCGCTCGCCTTGTCGCGGTCGATCTCGACGTTGACCTGCGGGTTCGTCAGCTGCATGTCGCTCGTGACGTCCTGCAGCCCCGGCACGGTCCGCATCTTCGCCTCGAGGACGGGGGCGTAGCGGTAGAGCTCGCTCGTGTCGGGGTCCTGGAGCGTGTACTGGTACTGGCTCTTCGAGAGCGTGCCGCCGATCCGGATCGGCGGCGGGTTCTGGAGATACACGCGGATGCCGGGAATCCGGTCGAGCTTCGGCCGCAGCTCCTGGATGACCTGGTCGGCCGAGAGCTTCCTCTTCGAGCGGTCCTTGAGCTTGGCGAACACGATTCCCTGGTTCCCGTTGCTGATGTGCCCGCGCGGCCCGCAGGAAGAAAGCAGGTTTTCGACGTTCGGGTCGTGCAGCAAAACCGACGCCACCGCCTGCTGGTGCCGCTTCATCTCCGGGAAGGCGATCCCCTGGGCCCCTTCCGTGAAGCCGAAGATCTGCCCGATGTCCTCGCTCGGCAGGAACCCCTTCGGGATCTTCGCGAAGAGGAAGACGGTCGCGACGAGGATCGCGAGCGAGAACGCGAGCGTCGCGCGGCCGTGGCGGAGGACGAACGTCAGCGTCCGCTGGTAGAGCGCCAGCATCTTGTCGAAGACGCGCTCGGAAACCTGGTAGACGCGCCCGTGGCGCTCGTTCTTCTCGTGGGGGCGGAGGAACCGGCTGCAGAGCATCGGCGTCAGCGACAGCGAGATGAATCCGGAGAGGAGGATCGCGACGCCGATCGTCACCGCGAACTCGTGGAAGAGGCGGCCGACGATCCCTCCCATGAAGAGCACGGGGATGAACACCGCGGCGAGCGAGATCGTCATCGAGAGGATCGTGAAGCCGATCTCCTTCGAGCCGGAGAGCGCCGCCTGCATGACGGGTTCGCCCATCTCCATGTGGCGCACGATGTTCTCGAGCATCACGATCGCGTCGTCGACGACGAAGCCGACCGAGAGTGTGAGCGCCATCAGCGAGAGGTTGTCCATGCTGTAGCCGAGGAGGTACATCACCGCGAACGTGCCGGCGATCGACAGCGGGAGCGCGAGGCTCGGGATCACGGTCGCGGAGACGTTCCGCAGGAAGAGGAAGATCACCATCACGACGAGGCAGAGCGTGAGGAAGAGGGTGAACTTCACGTCGTGGACGGACGCCTTGATCGACTGCGACCGGTCGAAGAGGACGTGGAGCTTCGCGGCCGGCGGGATCTCCTTCTCGAGGATCGGCAGGAGCCGCATGATCGCGCCCGCGACCTCGACGGTGTTCGTCCCCGGCTGGCGCTGGATCGCGAGCGAGATCGATCGGTCGGTGTTGTACCAGGCCGCCGACTTGTCGGCCTCGACGCTGTCGACGACGCGGCCGATCTGGTCGAGGCGCACGGGAGAGCCGTTCTTGTAGGTGACGACGATCGGGCGGTAGGCCGCCGCCTCGTTCAACTGACCCGTCGCCTGGACCGTGAACGCCTTCGACGGGCCGTACAGGATGCCGGTCGGGAGGTTGACGTTCGCGTTCTGGACGGCGGTCGCGACCTCGTCGATCCCGATGCCGCGCGTCGCGAGGGCGTTCGGGTCGAGCTGGACCCGCACCGCGTACTTCTGCGGGCCGTACACCTGCACCTGCGCCACGCCGGGGATCGTCGAGATGCGCTGCGCGATGAACGTCTCGCCGTATTCGTCGAGCTGCGACAGGGGGAGCGTCGACGACGTCAGCGTCAGGTAGACGATCGGCGAGTCCGCCGGGTTCACCTTCTGGTACGAAGGGGGCGACGGCATCTCCGGCGGAAGGTGTCCGGAGGCGGCGGCGATCATCGACTGCACGTCCTGGGCCGCCGCGTCGAGGTTCCGGCTCAGGTTGAACTGGAGGGTGATCTGGGTCGTCCCCTGCGAGCTCGAGGAGCTCATGTTGTCGAGCCCGGCGATGGTCGTGAACTGCTTCTCGAGCGGCGTCGCGACGGCCGACGCCATCGTCTCGGGAGACGCTCCCGGCAGGCTCGCGGAGACCTGGATCGTCGGGAAGTCGACGTTCGGAAGGTCCGAGACCGGCAGGAGCCGGTAGCCCATGACGCCGAAAAGCAGGATGCCCACCATGACGAGGGTCGTCATGACGGGGCGTTTGATGAAGATCTCGGCGATGTTCATGAGACGGCCTCCGCCGATTTCTTGACTTCGACGCGGGCGCCCGGCGTCAGGCGGAGCTGTCCGTCGGTGACGACCTGCTCTCCCGGAGCGAGGCCCCGGGCGACGACCGTGATCGTCCCCTGCGTGCGCTCGACCGACACGGGACGCGACTCGACGGTCGAGTCCGGCTTGATCACGTAGACGTACGACCCGTTTTGCCCGGTCTGAACCGCCGGGGAGGGGACGACGACGGCGTCGGTCTCCGTGCGGAGGACGACGGTGACGTTGACGAACTGTCCGGGCCAGAGCGACTCGTCGGTGTTGGGGAAGGTCGCCTTGGCCGTGATGGTGCCGGTCGACGAATTGACCGCGTTGTCGACGAACGTCAGCTCGCCCTGGCGGGGATGCGCGGGGTCGGCCGGGGACGCGGCGGAGACGGCGAGCGGCCGCCCGCCGGGCGGGCGCCTCAGGGCCTCGAGGGCGGTCTCGGGCGGGGCGAACGTGACGTACACGGGCTCGATCTGGTTGATCACGACGAGCGGGTTGTCGTCGTTGGCCTTCACGACGTTGCCGGGATGGACGAGGAGACTCCCGGTGCGTCCCGCGATGGGCGCCGCGATCGTGCACCAGGAGAGCTGGAGACGCGCGTTCTCGATGGCGGCTTCGTCCGCCTTGACGGTGCTCGCGAGCGCCTCGGCGTTGGCCTTCACCTGGTCGTACTGCTCCCGGGTGACGTAGTCCTTCTGCACGAGTCCCGCATAGCGGTCGGCGTCGGCGGCGGCGTTCTTCGCCTGCGCGCGGTCCCGGGCGAGGTTCGCCTGCGCCTGCGCGAGCGCGGCTTCGAACGGCCGGGGGTCGATGCGGAAGAGGACGTCCCCCTTGCGGACGTTTTGCCCTTCGCGGAATCCGACGGAGAGCAGCGTGCCGCCGACCTGCGACTTGACGGCGACGGTCGAGAACGCCTCGACGTGGCCGATCGCCGTCACCTCGACCGGGACGTTCCGGCGCTCGACCTTCGCGGAAGTCACGGGGACCGCCTCCGGCGGAGGGGGAGCGGCCTTGCGGGCGCAGCCGGAAATCGCGAGAGCGGCGGCACAGAGGACAGAACCGGCGAGGGCGGGCTTCCATTTCATGGCGTTTCCTTCATCTCGAAAGCGGGCCCCGCCGATCCTTTCGGAAGCGGGCCGAGGGCTCCGGTGTCGTGGGCGAGCTGCGCGAGGCTCTGGAACCAGTCGGACCGCGCCTGCACGTCCTGGGCCCGGGCATCGGCGAGGTTGCGCTGCGACGTGAGCAGGTCGAGGATGCTCCCGACGCCGGCACGGTAGCGGCCGGCCGTCACTTCGGCGGCCTGCCGGGCGCTGTCGAGGAGGTCGCGCGCGGTCCGCACCCGCTGCGCGGCGGTGTTGACGGCGAAATAGCTCGTCCAGACCTGGAGGACTACCTGCTGCTCGAGCGTCTGCGCCTGCCCGGACGCGGCGAGGGCGTCCTCGCGTGCCTGGCGGACCTCGAAAGCCCGGCGGCCCCCGTCGAAGAGCGGGAGCGAGAGCTGCAGACCGCCGGAGTACGTCGTGCGATACGGGATGCCGGACGGGCTCGCGTACGAGAGGCGGCTCGCGTTCCCGAACGCCGAGACGACGGGAAGCCGCTCCGCGCGAACCGTCCCGATGTGGGCGCGCGCCCGTTCCGCCTCGGCCCGCGCGGCGCCCAGGTCCGGCCGGTCCTTCTGCGCCTGGTCGATCAGGCGGTCGATCGAGTCCCCGAACGTCTCGACGTCGACGTCCTGCGGGAGGTCGGCGATGTCGACCGGGATGTTCGCCGGGACCCCGAGCGCGGTCGCGAGCTCGCCCCGGATCGTCTGGATCTGGCCCCG
>DATFVB010000012.1 GCA_035260525.1 Thermoanaerobaculia bacterium | reverse complement strand
TCCCAACCTGCCGTTCCGGCTCGATGAGCCGACCGTGGCCGCCGGTCTCAACTTCACGTTGTCGACCCGAATCGGTGCGATCGACCTCCTCGGCGAAGTCGCAGGCGGCGGGTCTTACGAGGCGCTGCGGCCCGACAGCCGCGAGATCGAGATCCTCGGTGTCCGCTGCCGCGTGGTCACTCTGGAGAAACTCATCGAGCTCAAGCGCGCGGCGGGCCGGCCGCGGGATTTCGACGCGATCGCCGAGCTCGAGGCCCTGCGGGAAGAGCGGGACCGAGCCTAGCCGGACGCTCCGGCTGCCCGCGCATCGACGATTTCGCTCCACCGCGTCTCCCGCGGCCGCCTCACTCGAGGTTCATCTGCCGCAGTAGAGCGACGAAGCGGGGATTCCCCCGGAGCGCGTCGAACCGCGGGTGTACCTTCAACCAGACCAGCGGCGGATCGTGCTCCGCGTAGGCGCGCTCGAGCCAGGAGAGAGCCTCCTCGTGCTCTCCGAGCCTCGCGTAGATGGAGGCGATTCCCCACGGCGACGTGAATCGCTCCGCTCTCCGCCGTTGCAGCTGGTCGAGGATGGCGAGCGCCTCTTCCCGGTTACCGGCGACGGCGAGCGCGTTGGCGCGCCCGACGGACGCGTCGGCCGCGGTGGCCCCCGACAGGCGGATCGCGGCCTCGTACTCGCGGATGGCCTCTTCGATGTCCCCCGAGAACTCGAGCGCGCGCGCGATGTCACTGTGGCCGGCCTGGAACTCCGGGTCCATCTCGAGCGACTTGCGGTAGTACTCGATCGATTCGCGGTAACGACGCGCGAAGAACAACGCGTCGCCCACCGCCGTGTGGATGATGAGCGAGAGAGGATCGAGATCGAGCGCCCGGTGGACTTCCTCCAGCGCCTCCTCGTGCCGGCCCAATCCCGACAGGAACTGTCCGTACCAGCGGTGTCCGGTCGCATAGCTCGGGTTCAGCCGGAGGGACTCCCGGAACGAAGCCTCGGCCGCCGGCCAGTCCCAGTCGTGCAGCCAGTGGACGTAGGCGAGCGAGGCGTGGGCGTCGGCGAGCCGTGGATCGATCTCGAGGGCGCGGAGCGCGGCCGCCCGGGCCTTCGGAAAGGCCTCGTCCGGCGCGGTGATCTTCATGCTGCCCATGATCCCGTAGGCGTCGGCGATCCCTCCCCAGGCCAGGGCGTACGCGGGATCGATCTCGATCGCGCGCTGGTACAGCTCGATCGCACTCTGGACGCCCTCGGTCGTCCACTTGTTCCAGAAGTAGCGGCCCTTCAGGTACGCCTGGTACGCCTGCGCGTTCCGCGTCGGAGCCTTCGCGACGCGACGCCGCTCGGCGCCCGACAGCTTGAACCGGAGGCGCTCGCAGATCTCCCGCGCGATCTCGTCCTGGACGTCGAGCAGGTCCGCCATCGGCCGGTCGTACACCTCTCCCCAGATCCGAAATCCGGTCTGCGCGTCGACGAGCTCCGCCTGCACGCGCAGCTTTTCGGAGGTTCCGGTGAGCTTGCCCGTGAGCACCGCGCGGACCCCGAGCGCCCGTCCCGCCTCGAGCGGATCGCGCCCGCGGAAGCGGGAGACCGTCGAGAGCGCCATCACCTGGAGCTTCGGGAGCTCCGACAGGCCGTGGATGATCGATTCGGTGACGCCGTCGGTCAGGTAGTCGTGCGCCGGGTCGCCCCCGACGTTGATCAGGGGGAGGACGGCGACGGAGTCGATGGCCTTGCGGCGGACCCGGCCGCCCGAGGAGCGCGTCCGTGGAGCAGGAGCGGTGGGCGTCGCGAGGTCGCGGAGCTGAAGCGAGAGATCGTGGGCGGAGGAGAGGCGACGCTCGGGGTCCTTCTCGAGGCAGCGCCGGACGATCCGGGCGAGCGCGGGATGGACGTCGGCCGGAATTCCGGAGAGATCGGCCGGATCCGGCGCGAGGATCGCGGAGAGCGCCGCCACCGGGCCGCCGGGGAACGCCGCGCGTCCGGACAGCATTTCGTGGAGCACCGCGCCGAATGCGAAGAGGTCGGTCCGTGCGTCGGTCGGGAGGCCGCGGGCCTGCTCGGGAGACATGTAGCCGACCGTGCCGAGAATCGCGCCGCCGGCGGTGCGGGCGGTTTCGGTCGCCGCGGCCGACGGCGCCGCGCCGGCCGGAGCTTCCGCGTGCGCCAGCCCGAAATCGAGGATCTTCACGAGGCCGGCGGGCCCGAGCATGACGTTTTCGGGCTTGAGGTCCCGGTGCACGATCCCGGCCGCGTGGGCGCGCGCGAGCCCGTCGGCGATCTGCGCGGCGAGGGCGACCGCCTCGCGCGGCGGTACCCGCCCGCGGCCGATCCGTTCGCGGAGCGACTCCCCTTCGACGAGCTCCATGGCGATGAAAGCGACCCCGCCCTCCTCGCCGATGTCGTGAATGGTCACGACGTTCGGGTGGTTCAGGCGGGAGGCCGTGCGCGCCTCCTCCTCGAACCGGCGCATTCGATCGGGATCGCCCGCGAAGCCGGGGGGAAGGATCTTGAGGGCGATCTCGCGGCCGAGACGGACGTCGCGCGCCCGGTACACCTCGCCCATTCCGCCCGCTCCGAGCGGAGAGAGGACCTCGTAAGGACCCAGCCGGGCGCCGGCCGAAAGCGGCATCGGAAAAGAGTCTACCGCCCGCGCGGCGCGAACCGTACCGGCTGATTTTTTTCTTGACACCGCGCGGCGGATCAATAAAAATTCTCCTTGGTGAATACTTATTCGATCGGCTCGACGATGCGCCGCCGCGACGAGATGGTCCGGATCATCCGGGAGGCCTCGGTGCGCTCGCAGGACGAGCTGCAGCGGCTGCTCCGGCATCGCGGCTATCCCGCGGCGCAGCCGACGGTGTCCCGCGATCTCCGCGAGCTCGGGATCGCCAAGGGCCCGGCCGGCTACGTGCTGCCGGTGGCCGCGCGGACCGACGTCGTCGCCCCGTCCGTCCCGGAGGCGCCGGCCGGCCCCGAAAAGCGCGAGGAGAAGCTCGCCCGGGTCGTGCGCGAATTCGTCCTCCGGGTCGAGACGGCGGCCTCCCTCGTCGTGCTCCGGACGCCGCCCGCCGACGCGTCTCCGGTCGCCCGCGCGCTCGACGAGGCCGCCCTCCCCGAAGTGGTGGGAACGGTCTCGGGCGACGACACGATCTTCCTCGCGACCCGCTCCGGCGCCGCCGCCGCGCGCCTGACGCAGCGTCTGCGCTCCCTGATCTCTCCCGAAGCGAAACCTCGAGCCCGGTCGGCGCAGCCGCGCCGATCGAAGCGTTCCTGAACCGGCGTCCGTCGAGAGGATGCCGGAATGAACGTCTTGCAGAGGAAACGTGTATCGGTCGTCGGGGCGACGGGCTATGCCGGGGGAGAGCTCGCGGCGATCCTCGCGCGCCACCGCGGCACCCGGTGGGCCGGCATGTTCTCGAGCCCCGGAGGGACCGCCGCGCGTTTCGGCGCGCTGCACCCCGCGCTTTCGGGCTCGGACGGCCCCGACGCGGTTCCGTTCACGATCGAGGCGCTCGCCGAAGGGGAGCCGGACTTCGTGTTCCTCGCCACGCCCCACGAGGCGTCGGCCGAGGCCGTTCCGGAGATCCTCGACCGCCTCCCGGGGGCGCGGATCGTCGACCTCTCCGGCGCGTTCCGCCTCGCGGCGGGAGAGTATCCGCGCTGGTACGGGTTCGCGCATCCCTCTCCCGGCCTCCTGCCGGACGCGGTCTATGGGCTGACCGAGTGGTGCGACGGAGAGCTCGAGACGGCGCGTCTCGTCGCCAACCCGGGCTGCTACGCGACCTCGGCGCTCCTCCCGCTCAAGCCGGTCGTCGATCTCCTCGATCCCTCCCAGCCCGTCGTCTGCGACAGCAAGAGCGGGGTGTCGGGAGCCGGAAAGCGGTCGGAGCTCGCGTATTCGTTCACGGAGCTCTTCGGCAACGCGAAGGCGTACGCGGCGGGAACTCACCGGCACGAGCCGGAGATCGCGGCGCATCTGGGCGCCGGGGCCCCGCCGCTGTGTTTCGTGCCGCATCTCCTTCCGGTCCCGCGGGGAATCCTCTCGACGCTCCACGCGGGGTTCTCGCGCGCGGTCGCCGCCGACGAGCTCGCGGCCGCCTACGGCCGGGCGTACGAAGGGAGCCGCTTCGTGCGGGTGCTGCCGGCGGGAGAGCTGCCGGAGCTCAAGGCGGTCGTGGGAACGCCGCGCGCCGACATCGGCTTCGCGCTGCTTCCCGGCGGCCGCCGGGCGGTCGTCGTCTGCGTTCTCGACAACCTGTTGAAGGGCGCCGCGTCGCAGGCGATCCAGAACTTCAACCGGATGGCCGGATTTTCCGAGGAGGAGGGGCTGGCGTGAAGATCGAGAACGGTCCGTGGGTCGTCAAGCTCGGCGGGAGCCTGCTCGAGAACGAGGGCCGCCGCCGGCGAGCGCTCGCGGCGATCGCGCGCGCGTGGAACGAAGGGACCCCGCTCGTCGTCGTGCACGGCGGCGGGCGCAAGATCGACGAGCATCTGGCGGCGCTCGGCCTCACGCGGAGCGTCCACCGGGGACTTCGCGTCACCGGTCCCGCCACACTCGAAGCCGTCGTCGCGGTCCTCGCCGGGATCGTCAACAAGTCGCTCGTGGAGGAGCTCCGCGGCCTCGGCATCTCCGCGGCGGGGATCTCGGGGGTCGACGGCGCGACGATCGTCGCGGAGCGCCATCCTCCACTCGACGGCGTCGAGCTCGGGCGGGTCGGGACCGCGCCGCACGCCCGTCCGGACGTCCTCACGGTCCTCCTCTCCGCCGGGCTCCTTCCCGTGCTCGCTCCGATCGCGGCCGGACGCGACGGAGGAATCCTCAACCTGAACGCGGATGCGGCCGCGGCCGCCGTCGCCTGCTCGCTCGCCTCGCCTCGGCTCGTCTTCTTCACCGACGTGGAGGGAGTGCGCGACGGAGCGGGACGGACGCTTTCGCGCCTGAGCGCGGCGGCCGCGCGGGAGCTGATCGAAAGCGGAGCCGCGTCGGGCGGCATGCGGCCGAAGCTCGCCGCGGCGCTCGCGGCCCTCGCCGACGGCGTCGGGGAGATCGTGATCGCCGGGCCCGATCGCCATGCCGACGTCCTCGACGGACGCCATGGAGGGACGTCTCTTGTCGCGGCGTAAAGCCGCGCCCGTTGAGTCGCGTAAAGCCGCGCCAGCGTCGCGGCGTGGAGCCGCGCCCGTTGAGTCGCGTGGAGCCGCGCCAGCGTCGCGGCGTGGAGCCGCGCCCGTTGAGTCGCGTGGAGCCGCGCCCGTTGAGTCGCGTAAAGCCGCGCCAGCGTCGCGGCGTGGAGCCGCGGCGCAGGAGAGGATGCCGCGCGAGATCCCGGCGCGGGAGAAGTCGCCGTGCAAGTCCGCGGCGCGCCGACCGTCGCCGGCGGCCGCCGAAGTCGAGGCCCGTGATCGCGAAACCGTGCTCGGGACGTACGCGCGCACCTCCTTTCATCCGGTATCCGGCCGGGGCGCCCGTCTTTTCGACTCCGACGGAAAGGCGTACTGGGACCTGCTCGGGGGGATCGCCGTCAACGCTCTGGGCATCCGCCACCCGCGGCTCGTGCGCGCGCTCGCGGAAGGCGCGCGCGGGGTCTGGCACGTGTCGAACCTCTTCTACCATCCCTCGCAGGGGCTTCTCGCCGAAAGGCTGGTTCGCGCCTCGGGCCTGTCGAAGGCGTTCTTCTGCAACAGCGGAACGGAAGCCATCGAGGCGGCGATCAAGCTCGCCCGCCTCGCCAACCCCGGGCGCGCCGGCATCGTCGCCGTCGAAGAGAGCTTCCACGGCCGGACTTTCGGCGCGCTTTCCGTGACCGGCCACGAGGAATATCGCCGGCCCTTCGAGCCGCTCGTGCCCGGCGCGCGTTTCGTGCCTCCGAACGACGCGGCGGCGCTCT
>DATFVB010000011.1 GCA_035260525.1 Thermoanaerobaculia bacterium | reverse complement strand
CCTCAAGGCCCGGTCCCCGGGGCGGCGCTCGTCGACGAGCTGCTCGAAGGAGCATCGGTCGAGGGCGTCGCGGTGCGGGTACCTCGCGCCCGGAGCGTCGAATCCCGCGGCGCCGCGGGCCTCCTGAAAGCCCGCGACCTCGGCGGAATCGACGAAGAGGATCTCGGCGTCGGGATCGAGGAACCGCCGGATGAGCCATCCGGTCGCGGTCCGGTTGACGTGAATGCCCCGCCGGGTGACCCAGCGCACCCGGAGTTGATAGCAGTTGATCTATCGATCTGTCAACTGCTATAACGACCTTCCGGCACGAGAAGACGGAGCCCGCCGAAACGGCGGCTACGGCGAGGTTCGGGCGGTCTCCGGTCCGCGAACCGCTCCGTCGGCAACCGGGCGGCCCCGTCGCGGCGGGACGATGAAGCTCCACGCGTGCGCGAGCTCGGCTTTCGCCCATCGCAGCAGGCCGTGCGCGATCATGACGAAGACCGACGACCGCACCGAGTAGCCGACGAAATTCGGACGCCTCCCGGCGTTGTGATTTCCGTAGGTGCCGAGCGCCTTCTTGCGGCGGGCGATCGCGGCAAGCCGGCGGTTGTAGAAGCGGATCGGGTAGTAGCCGATCCACGCGCCGTCGTCGTAGAACGGCGGAACGCCGAGGCGGTCGTGCGAATGCCGGTAAACCGGCATGATCGCGACGGCGTAATACAAACCCGTGTCGAGGAGGAACGCCGTCGTCATCGTGTCGTAGTCGCCCATCACCGTGTATTTGTCCCGGTAGATCGACTCGTAGAAATAGCGGAAGAACCGCTCATAACGGCGGTTGTGGTCCGCGTACTCCGTCGCCATCTCGTCCGGGGCGGCCCCGCCGAGAGCCTTCAGGATCAGGTTCACGCGCATGTGAACGGAGAACGCCATCTGGTCGAGGCCGGGCGAATAGAACGGATCGAGAAATCCCCCCGCGTCTCCGACGCACGTCCACCCCGGCCCGATGAATCGGTCGACGTAGTAGGGGAGATGCGCGTAGTAGCGGCAGTCCCCCTCGACGGGCGCCGCGTGCTCGAGGAGCTCGCGGGTGAGCGGATTGGCGTCGAGGAAGCGCTCGAGCTTCTCGAGCGGCGTCGTTCCCGCCGGATCGACGAACCGCTTGTCCCAGACGAGCCCGACGGACGTCTCGCCGCCGCGCAGCGGAATGAACCAGATCCAGTATCCCCACCCGGTGAAGTGGTTCGTCGCGAGACGGCGGGAAGTGAGCACCGCGCGGGAGAACGGGTCGGCCGGGTCCGTCCCGGAGACCTCGACGCCGTCGAGGTCCTTCACGTCGCGGTACCGGACCCAGATCGCTGCCGTCGGGTGCGATGCGATCGGCGTCACGCCGCCGCGCTTGCGGGCCAGCAGCGCCTGTCGGCCCGTCGCGTCGACGACCCACTTCGCGGCGATCTCGACGGTCTCTCCGTTCGGGCGCTCGATCGTGAGGCGATTCCCCGCCTCGCCTCCGAGCTCGAAGGAGACGACCTTCGAGGGCCGCCAGACCTGTGTCCCTTCCGTCGCCGCGACCTCGAGCAGGTGCTCGTCGAGATGCGCGCGGTCGATCTGGAACGACGGCGTGCGCGGAAGCTGCGTGGGCCCCACTTCCGACGCTTCGCGCAGGCGCGTCACTTCGTCGTTGACGAACCAGTAGCGGAACGCGTGCTTCGGAAGCTGCTCGCGCGACAGATAGTCGTATTGCTTGAGAACGCGTGTGAGGAAATAGGCGGACATCTCGACCGTCGACTCGCCGACCTTCCAGTCGAATTTCTCGCCCTTTTCGACGACGAGGACGCGGAGCTCCGGCCGCCGGCGCTTGAGGAGAATCGCGGTCGAAGCGCCGGAAACCGCGCCGCCGACGATAACGACGTCGAAGATCTCCGAGGGTTCCATCGCGGAAGTCTACCGCGGAGAGAGACCGAAATCAGGGCTTCATGGGCGGGAGATCGGCCGTCAGATCGAGGCCGAAGAAATCGCTCATGATCTTTGCCCGGCGGCGCACTTCCGCCAGGTACGCCGCGTCGGTCCACACGTCCGCGGGAGCGGCCACCTCCGTCGTCGTGGCGCCGAGCCAGATCACCGCGTCGGCCTTCTCCCGAAGCGGTGGAGAATTCTTCGAACTCATCGGCATCCAGCGCGGCTTTCCGTCGACGATCCGCCGCACCATCACGCCCGACTCCATCATTTCGGAGAAAGGATGGGCGCCGATGTCGCCGGCCGTGTCGAGCGCAACGGGATGACAATCCGCGAGCCCCGAGAGCGGGCGGCGGGGAGGTACCGTGAAGATCGCGTAGGAAGTCCCCGGCCGCTCTGTCCGGAGGAGTTCGCCGGCGCCGGGAT
>DATFVB010000010.1 GCA_035260525.1 Thermoanaerobaculia bacterium | reverse complement strand
CGATAATGCGCGGCGCTACGCCGACGAGGCGCTCGGGCTGATGCTCCTCGTCGCGGCGCTGCTGACGGCGCTCGCCCTCTTCTCCCATTCGCCGCAGGACCCGGTCCCGTTCTTCTCGAGCACCTCGGGGGAGAACGCGCGGGCGACGAACTGGATCGGCGGATTCGGCGCGATGTGGTCGTACCTGCTGCTCACGGCGTTCGGGCTGACCGCCTGGCTCCTCGTCGCGGGCCTCGCGGCGTGGGGCGTGAACCGCTTCTCGGCGAAGCGGTTCGTCAATCCCGGGACGAAGGCGGTCGGCCTCGTGCTCCTGGCGCTGTCGCTCCCCGCGCTCCTCTCGATTCTCCTCGGCGCCCGCGACTACCGCGGCGAGACGCTCGACTCCGGGGGCCTCCTCGGGAGCGGCATCGCCGGGTTCGTCCGGGCCCGCTTCAACACCGCGGGGTCGATCATCGTGCTCTCGGCGCTCTTCGTCCTGTCGATCCCTCTTTCGACGCAGGTCTCTCTCGGCGAGGCGCTGTTCCGCCTGAAACTGAGGTTCATCGCGCTCTTCGGCCGGTTCCGTATCGGGTTCGCGCGGCGGCGCGAGCGGCAGATGAAGGAGCGATTGAAGCGCATCGTCGTCCAGAAGCACATCGAGAAATCGCGGCAGGAGGAAGGCGCGCTCGGCGACTTCGCGTTCGGGGAGGAGCGCGGGCCGGTGAAGGTCCGGAAGGTCGAAGGGGAGGGAGGGTTCTCGATCCGCAAGGTGGCCGCCCCCCCGCCGTCGGCTCCCGCGGCGGGGCGCGAGAAGGAGAAGCCGAAGGAGAAGAAGAAACCCTCGCCCCAGAAGCCGCTGCCGATCGAGATGGGAGGCTATCTCTACCCGCAGACCTCGCTCCTCCAGAAATACGAGCCGGTCGGGACGTTCGACCGCAAGCAGCTCCCGGAGATCGCGCGCCGGATCACCGAGAAATGCGCCGAGTTCGGGGTCGAGGGGGAAGTCGTCGAGTATCACCCCGGTCCGGTCGTGACGACCTACGAGTTCCGGCCCGCCGCCGGCGTGAAGGTCACGCAGGTGATGTCGATGAGCGAGGACCTCGCGCTCGCCCTCTCGGCCGAGTCGATCCGCATCGAGCGGATCCCGGGGCGGTCGTCGGTCGGGATCGAGGTGCCCAACCCCGACGGGGGAGACCTGATCGCGCTGCGCGACGTGATCGAGTCGGAGCGGTTCGCGGCCGAGCGCTCGATGCTCGCGCTCGCGCTCGGCAAGGACATCCACGGCGAGCCGGTCGTCCAGAACCTCCAGTCGATGCCGCACCTCCTGATCGCGGGCACGACCGGATCGGGGAAGTCGGTCGGCATCAACACGATCATCACGTCGCTCCTCTTCAAGGCGACTCCGTCCCAGGTCAAGCTCATCCTGATCGACCCGAAGATGGTCGAGCTCGAGATCTACCGGGACATTCCCCACCTGCTGAGCCCGATCGTGACCGATCCGAAGAAGGCCTCCAACGCCCTGAAGTGGGCGGTCGCGCAGATGGAGGAGCGATATCAGCTGTTGTCCAAGGTCGGCAACGTCCGGAACATCGACCAGTACAACCGCGCCATCGACGACAAGCAGACGGTCGCGGAGGTGAAGGCGCGTCTCGGCGACGAGGCCGAGGACCTGGCCCTCGAGCCTCTCCCCTACGTCGTCGTGATCATCGACGAGCTCGCGGATCTCATGATGACCGCGCCCAAGGACGTCGAGGAATCGATCGCGCGGATCGCCCAGAAGGCGCGCGCCGTCGGCATCCACCTCGTCGTCGCCACGCAGCGGCCCTCGACCGACGTGCTGACGGGCGTCATCAAAGCCAACCTGCCGTCGCGGATCGCATTCAAGGTCGCGACGAAGATCGACTCGCGCGTCGTGCTCGACGGCAACGGCGCGGAGAAGCTCCTCGGCCGCGGCGACATGCTCTACCTCGGCCCCGGCACGTCGCGCCTCCACCGCGTCCACGGCGCCTTCATCTCCGTGCAGGAGACGGCCGCGCTCGTCAAGTTCTTGAAGAAGCAGGCCAAGCCCGTCTACGACGAGGAGGTCACGAAAGACCGCGAAGAGGAAGCCCGCGTGGCCAACGCCGCCAACGGGAAGGGGGATGAGTCGGACCCGCTCTACGACGAGGCGGCCCGGCTCGTCGTCAAGGAGCGGATGGCGTCGATCTCGTTCCTCCAGCGCCGCATGGGCGTCGGGTTCTCGCGCGCCGGCAAGCTCATCGACATGATGGACCGCGACGGGCTGCTCGGGCCGCAGAAGGGCTCGAAGCCCAGGGAAGTGCTGGTTCCCGCGGACTATTTCGACGGCGTCGACCAGCAGGCCCGGTAGGCGCGGCGATACGCGCCGTTATACACGTCCGTGCGAGCCGCCCGCGGGCTCAACGTACGCTCCCGGTACGCCTCGCCCGCGGGACGGCTCGCCCGAACGCGTCTTCCGGCACGTCTCGCCGCGCCTCGACTGACTCACCGAATTCCTTTCGTCTGTGCTTGTCGTCGCTCTCGAATTCAGCGTTGCGCCTACTGGGGCCCTTCGCATCGCGAAGGGTCGTTCCGAAGGATATCCAGTGCACGACGCGAGTCGCGGCCGCGAAGCGGCCGGCCCGGGCGTTCGCGCGCGTCTTCCAACCCGTCTGGCCGCCCCTGGATGGGTTCTGACCATCAATTCACGGTTACGCTGTTGGCGCGATCCTTCGTCATCGCGCGGCCGCGCCGTATTCACAGAATCCGAGCTCTGCGATGCGAGCATCTCACCGCCGGCATTCTTCACCTC
>DATFVB010000009.1 GCA_035260525.1 Thermoanaerobaculia bacterium | reverse complement strand
GTGGACGCGGGCGCCGAGCGCGACGAGATCGCCGAGGATCCGCTTTCCCCATCGGCCGCACCCCGCGAGCGCGATGTCGACCGTCGTCGTCATCCGCCGCGAACTCTATCGCCGCGCGGCGGCTCCGGCCCCGAGCATCGTTGCCGCGGAGCGCCGCGCTCCTCTCGGCCGCTTCGCCGGCCATTCGGAGCTCCGGCAGGAACGCCGCGATAAGATCCCGCCTCCATGCGCCCGCCGCCCGTCTCCGCTCCGGTTCCCCCCCTCGCTCCCCGCCGGCCGACCCGGCTCGAGCTCCACGGGCACGTGCGGGTCGACGACTATTTCTGGCTGCGCGACCGGAACGACCCGGAGGTCGCCGCGTACCTCGAGGCGGAGAACCGCTATGCGGAGACGATCATGGCGCCGACCACCGCTCTCCAGCAGACGCTCTACCGCGAGATGGTCGGCCACATCCGCGAAACCGACCTCACGGTCCCGTACCGGGAAGGCGACTTTTTCTATTACGCCCGCACGGAGGAAGGAAAACAGTACCCGATCTACTGCCGGCGCCGCGAGGCGCTCGACGCGCCGGAGAAAGTGACGCTCGACGTCAACGCGCTCGCTCGCGGGAAGGAGTTCATGGCGATCGGCGATTACGCCGTGTCCGACGACGGCGCGCTCCTCGCCTACTCGACCGACGAAACCGGCGACCGGAGCTACACGCTCCGCGTGAAGGACCTCCGCACCGGCGGGATGCTGCCCGACCGGGTCGAGGACACGGCGGCCGACTCGCTCGTGTGGGCGGCCGACGGAAAGACGCTCTTCTACGCGATGGTCGACGCCGCCAAGCGCCCGTGGCGGTTCTACCGCCGCGTCCTGGGAGAGGCCGCCGGAGAGCTCGTGTACGAGGAGACCGACGAGCGCTTCGACGTCGGCGCGTACCGGTCGCGCAGCGGCCGCTTCGTCTTCCTCCTGTCGGGGAGCCACACGTCCTCGGAGGTGCGGTTCCTCGAGGCGTCCGCGCCGCGGGGAGAATTTCGCCTGATCGCCGCGCGGGACGAGGACCACGAATACGACGTGGACCACCGCGAGGATCTCTTCTACGTCCGGACGAACGGGCGCGATGCGTCGGGACGCCGGGCGCCGAATTTCCGCGTCGTCGTCGCTCCCGCGGCGGACCCCCGGCGCGAGAGCTGGCGCGAGATCGTTCCCGAGCGCGCCGACGTGATGATCGAGGGGATCGACTGCTTCGCCGGGCACGTCGTGCGGTACGAGCGCGAGCGAGGGCTGCCGCGCGTCGTGGTGACGGCCGCCGCGACGGGCGAGTCGCACGCGATCCCCTTCGACGAGGAGGTCTACGCGATCCGGCCGTCCGGCAACCGCGAGTACCGCACCGCGGTGCTGCGCTACGACTTCGAGTCGCTCGTGACCCCCGCGTCGATCTACGACTACGACATGGACGCGCGCCGCGCCGAGCTCCGCAAGGCGACGGTGGTGCCGGGATACGACCCGGCCCTCTACGAGCAGCGGCGCATCGACGCGGTCGCCTCCGACGGCGCGCGCATCCCGATCTCGCTCGTTCACCGGAAAGACGTCCCGCGCGACGGGTCGGCCCCGATGGATCTCTGGGGCTACGGCTCTTACGGGCTGAACTTCCCGATCCGCTTCGATCCGGCGCGTCTGGCGCTCCTCGATCGCGGCTTCGTCTTCGCGGCCGCGCACATCCGCGGCGGTGCGGAGCTCGGGAAGAGGTGGCACGAGGACGGGCGGATGGCGCGCAAGATGAATACCTTCACCGATTTCATCGCGGCCGCCGAGCACCTGATCGCCCTCGGGTACACCTCTGCCGAGAAGCTCGTCGCGGAAGGACGCAGCGCCGGAGGGCTGCTGATGGGCGCCGTGATCAACCTGCGCCCCGACCTCTTCCGCGCGATCGTCACCGCGGTTCCGTTCGTCGACGTCCTGAGCACGATGCTCGATCCGTCGCTCCCGCTGACCGTGACCGAGTACGAGGAGTGGGGAAACCCCAACGAAGCGGAGGCCTACCACTACATGCGCCGGTACTCCCCCTACGACAACGTCGACGCGCGGGCGTATCCGGCGATGCTCGTGAAGACGGCGTTGAACGACAGTCAGGTCCCGTACTGGGAGCCGGCGAAGCTCGTGGCGAAGCTCCGCGCGGTCAAGACCGACGACCGCGCGCTGCTCTTGAAGACGAACATGTCCGCCGGGCACGGCGGCGCATCCGGGCGGTACGATTCGCTCCGCGAGCGCGCGTTGGACGTGGCGTTCATTTTGAGGGAGTTGAGTATCGAGGACTGAGGGGTTTGGCTCGATCCGTGTGACTCGATTACAGGCGACGACGAGGCGCGCAGAGACGCGAGCGAGGCGGTGGGCCGTCCGCGGCGGCTCCCGATCGGGACTTTCGCATCGCGGAGAGCTTTCGCCGAAGGGTGTCGAGCGCCGAGCCGAAGGCTCGGCCGCGAAGCGGCCGGCGCGTCAGCTCCGAGCGCGCCGATCGCCGCGCACGCCAGTGCGCGAGTGATCGAGGCGAAGGCTCCGCAATGCGGGAGCGAAAGCGTCGGCGAAGGGGGTGGCGGCGGCGCGGCCGAGTCGCTCGTTCGACGAGCCGTGCCGCCGTCACGCGCTCCCGGTCCCCGAGCCAGCTCCCGCGACGGTCTTGCCGCGGCGGCTACTTCTTGCGCGTGTACGCGATCTCCATCATCTTGAACATCTTTCCGTCCGGGCCGGGGGACCACATCTCGTAGACGTTGTGATCCGCGTCGACGATGCGGAGCGTCGACCGGACCGTCAGCTCCCGTCCGCCGACGAAGTCGTCCATCTTTCCCTCCATGGAGAGCACCTTGCCGGCGGCGTCGGCCGTGCCCGCCATCGAGAGGATCGACGTGCCCATGTTGTCCATCCACGTCGCGAGGTACTGCTTCTTGTAGTTGTCGTAAGCCGTGTAGCCGAGTCCGGAGAACGGCTGCCCCATGAACGACCCTTCGTGCTTCTGCTGGAGATAGCGGCCGCCCAGCACCCAGGAGGTCTCCGAGACGCCATCCGAGACGATGGGAGCGCTTCCCGGCGCCATCCAGGACGAGATCCTGGCGTTCCACGTTCCGACGAGCGGCTCGAGGGCCTTGTGCCCCGGCCCCGGCGTGGCGAATTTCATCCAGGCGTCCATCATGGCCTTCTGGTCGGGAGCGGCCGCCGGCGCCGGGTTGTCGCCGGCCACGGCGAAGGCGGCGGTCAGGACGACGAGAACCCCGGACAGGATCGATCTGCGGTGCATTTTTCCCTCCTCCATCGGGGGGATTCTAACCCCGCATGGCACGTCGCTTGCGCGTTGGCGCTGGAGGAGGTGAGTCATGCCGCGGTCGCGGGATAAGGAAGGAAAGAAGGTGCGATACGCGGTCGTCGGGCTCGGCTACATCGCCCAGGCGGCGGTGCTCCCGGCCTTCGAGCACGCCGCCAACTCCGAGCTCGCGGCGCTCGTGTCCGACGACCCCGAGAAGCTGAAGAAGCTCGGGCGAAAGTACTCCGTCGAGCACCGGCGTTCATACGCCGACTACGACGCGCTGCTGGCGAGCGGAGAGATCGACGCCGTCTACATCGCGCTGCCGAACAGCATGCATCGGGAGTACGCCGTGCGCGCGGCGCAGGCCGGCGTGCACGTCCTGTGCGAGAAGCCGATGGCGGTCACCGAAGGGGAGTGCCGGGACATGATCCGCGCGGCGGCCCAGGCCAACGTGCGGCTGATGGTCGCGTATCGCCTCCATTTCGACGCCGCGAATCTCGCGGCCGTCAATGCCGTCGAGTCGGGAACGATCGGCGAGCCGCGGATCTTCGATTCGGTGTTCACGATGCAGGTCCGCGACGAGGGCAACATTCGGTTGAAGCGGGGCATGGGAGGGGGGACGCTGTACGACATCGGGATCTACTGCATCAACGCCGCGCGATACCTTTTCCGGTCCGAGCCCGAAGAGGTCGCGGCGTTCTCGGGGTCGAGCGACGATCCGCGCTTCTCCGAAGTGGACGAGATGACGAGCGCGATGCTCCGTTTTCCCGGCGCCCGCCTGGCGGGGTTCTCCTGCAGCTTCGGCGCGGCGGACTCCGGCGCGTATGACCTCGTCGGGACCGAGGGGCGCCTGCGCCTCGATCCGGCCTACGAGTACGCGGCACAAATGACGCTCACCACGGCCGCGAGAGGAAAAACTTCCCGCCGGACGTTCGCCAAACGCGACCAGTTCGGCCCGGAGCTCGTCTACTTCTCCGACTGCGTGCGCGGAGAGCGCGATCCGGAGCCGGACGGCCGGGAAGGGCTCGCCGACGTCCGGGTGATCCGCGCCCTCTACGAGTCGGCGAGGACGAAGAAGCCCATGCGGCTCGACGCGTTCGAGAAGGACACGCGACCCGAGCCGGACCAGGAGATCCGCCGGAAGGGAATCCGGGAGCCGAAGTTCGTGCACGCGGAACCGCCAGGGGGCGGATAGGCGCGGCAGACCTGAAGCGCAGGCGCGCTCGCGCGGCGGAGAGACCGATTGCCGCGCCTCGGCGACGGCCTTGAAGTTCCCGGCAAAGCACGACTCGCGGCACGGGCCGAGCTCCGACGGGTCGAAGGAGCAGCACCGGCGCCGCGAATAGAATGGAGCGGGAGGCGCCCATGATTCGCCGTTTGATGGCCGGACTCGTCGCGATCGGCTGCACCGCGCTTCTGTCGGCGCAGGCCGACCGGGGCGGCCGGCTCGGGAATCTCGATTTTCCGACGTCGACCCAATCGCCCGCCGCGCAGGCGGCGTTCGTCCGAGGCGTCCTCCTCCTCCACAGCTTCGAGTACGGGGACGCGGCGGCCGAGTTCCGGCGCGCGGAGTCGCTCGACCCCGGCTTCGCGATGGCGTACTGGGGGGAGGCGATGACGGAGAACCATCCCGTCTGGAACCAGCGAAACGCGAAAGCGGCGCGTTCGGCGCTCGACAAGCTCGCCCCGACGCCGCAGGCCCGTCTCGCCCGCGCGCCGACGCCGAGGGAGAAGGGATACCTGCACGCGGTCGAGGTCCTCTTCGCCCACGGCGATAAGAAGGAGCGCGACCGCGCGTACGCCGAGGAGATGCGAAGGCTCCACGAAGCCAACCCGAAAGACGACGAGGCGACCCTCTTCTACGCCCTTGCGCTCCTCGGGAGCTGCGAGGGGGAGCGCGACGTTCCCGTCTACGAAAAGGCGGGAGCGCTCGCTTCCGAGGTTTTCGCGCGCCGGCCCGACCATCCCGGCGCCGCGCATTACGTGATCCACAGCTACGACGATCCCGCGCATGCCGCGCGGGCGCTTCCCGCGGCGCGGGCGTACTCGAAGATCGCGCCCGCGGCGACCCACGCCCTCCACATGCCCTCTCACATCTATCTCGCGCTCGGGATGTGGGACGACGTCGTCGCGTCCAACGAGGCGTCGTGGAAGGCTTCCGGCCAGACGAGCTACCACGCCCTGCAGTGGCTCCAGTACGCGTACCTCCAGGAAGGAAGAAAGGAAGACGCCGCGCGGTGCCTCGCGGAGATGGAGCGGGCGACCTCGCGCGATCCCTCCGAGCGCGCGTGGGACCACCTCGCCTGGATCCGGGCCGCGGCGATCGTCGACGCGCCGCAGGACGCCGCCGCCGCGGCGATCCGGATCGCCCCGGAGAAGCTCTCGGCCCGCGCCCGCGCGACCGACGCATTCGCCGCGGGATACGCGGCGCTCCACGGGGAAAAGCCGGAATCGGTGAAACAGGCGGTCGCCGATCTCGAAAAGCTCGCGGGAGAGGCCGGAGAGGAAAAGGACGACGCGTCGATCCTCCGCGACGAGCTGCGGGGAGCGCTGCTCGCGCGCGAGGGACGGACGGAAGAAGCGGTCCGTCTCCTCGAGGACGCGGCGGATCGCGAAGAGAAGATGCCCTACGGCTTCGGTCCGCCCGATCCGGTGAAGCCGGCGCGCGAGCTTCTCGGCGACGTTCTCCTCTCCGCGGGCCGCAAGACGGAAGCGCGCAGCGCGTTCCAGGCGGAGCTCGAGCGGGCGCCGAAACGCCGGCTCTCCGCCGAGGGGTTGAAAGCCGCGTCCGAATAGGCGTGGCGGACCCGCGAGGGGATTGACCGCGGAGCAGATCCTTCGGTTCGCGCCTCCGACAGTCGGCGCTCTCTCCCGCCTTCGCTGAAGCTGCGGCGTGGCAGGCAGGATGAGCATTGCGCACTCACACGGGTGAGTGCTGCACGCTCACTTGTGTTTGAAGCCCTGGATCTCGCGCTCGTGCTTTTCGGCGGCGGCGCGCGTCTTGAACGTCCCGAGATTGCGGCGCTTCCCGGATCTCTCGTCCTTCTTGCGGGAGTAGATGCGGTACTCGCCCGATTTCAGCTTCCGGATCATGCCGAAGGACGCGTGCAATCCGGATGCCGCCTGGACCGTTCAGGCCCGCGAACAGCGCAGCGGTTTCTTCGGCGGCGGGCGCCGCGCGGCGCAGCGGGAAATTGCCGGCTTCGCGCCGCCCGTGCAGACTTCCCGAATTCCTTCGACGGCGGCGAGAATCGATCGGCGGACGCCCGGCTCCATCCGCGAGAGCACGGTGCCGTAGAGAATGCCGATGCTGGCGACGTTCTCCGCCGCGTGGATCCAGGCCGACGCCGCGCGCCCCAGCGCTCCCCCCGGCTCGCCCCCCGCGCCGGCCTCGCGCAGGCTCCGATTGTCGCCGTAGACGGTCGAGCCGACGATCGCCGCAAGCGCAATCACCCCGGCTCTCCGTAGCCATCCGCCGCCGTTCACGAGCCGAATCCGAATCGCCATGGCCGCCTCCTCCCCTACATACGCGCGAAATCGGCGCCGGTTTCTCTCCCGGCGCCGTCCTCCCGCGGGGACGCCGAGCGAGCTGGCTGAACGGAGTTCGGAGCTTGCGTCATGCCGCCGGTCTGGCTCGACGCGGCTCAGGCTGTAGCTGAGCCACCGCCCAGGTGTGCTCTCAACTTCGCGATCAGAGCGATTCCCCGGGGCCCACCGCATCGCGGAGAGCTTTTGTCCGAAGTAACCGAGGCTAAAACTCCCGCGACGGTATCGCCGCGTCCTTTTCGATCGATTCTGCCGAACTCCCGCTCGTTTGCGACGACTTCGAGGCGCGGTGAGACGTGCGGGAAGACGCGTTCGGCGGCCCGGGCGACGGCAAAGGCGTACCGAAAGCGTACGTCGTGCCGGCGTCCGAGGCCGACGGACGCGTATAACGGCGCGTATCGCCGCGCCAGCCCCCAAAAAAAAG
>DATFVB010000008.1 GCA_035260525.1 Thermoanaerobaculia bacterium | reverse complement strand
AGGTCCGCGCCTACAAGCCGGCGGAGCCGCACTTCCGGGAGGGACGGCGCCGGGCCGCGGGCGCGCGCTGGCTGCATGCCGCCCAGAGCCGGTTCCACGACGTCGCGCCCGCCCTCGCCATGGGGATCCCGGTCGCATGGGTGAATCGGAGGAAGGAGCCGCCGTCGGAAGCGGCGCGGCCCGACTTCGAGGTGCCCGACCTCGCGTCGCTCGCCGACCTCGTCTGCGGCTGATCAGCTCAGGCGCGCATTCGCCACGGCCGCCGCGGCCGCCGGCGCGCGGCCCGGCGAGTCCGCGTCTCCGTAGTAGAGCCCGTAACCCTCGTCGTACCCGCCGGAGGTCGCCGGCAGTGCATTCAGGATCACGCCGAGAATCCGGTTGCGGTTCTGCGTCAGCGCCTCCTTCGCGCGGAGCGCCTGCGGCCGGAGCGTCTTCCCCGCCCGCACGCAGAGCACGACACCGTCGGTCTGGTAGCCGAGCACCAGGGCGTCGGCGAGCGGGAAGAGGGGGGGCGTGTCGATCACGACGTAGTCGAACTCCTTCTTGGCCTGCTCGAGGAACTTCGCCATCGCCGCCGACGAGAGGAGGCCGGACGGGTTGGGCGTGGCCGGCCCGGCCGGCAAAAGGAAGACGCCGGGCACGGAGGTCTTCACGATGCAGCGGGCCGGGTCGAGATTCTCCGCGAGCATGGTCACGAGGCCCTGCCGGCTGGACGCCCGGAAGATCTCGTGGAGGCGCGGCTGGTGCAGGTCGGCGTCGATCAGCAGCACGCGCGCTTCGAGCTGCGCGAGGATCACCGCGAGGTTCGCCGCCGTGCAGCTCTTCCCCTCGCGGGCGAAACCGGAAGTCACGACCATCGACCTCACCCCCCCGGCCTGCGACAGCAGGAGAGAGGTCCGGACCCGGCGGTACGCCTCGGCGATCGCCGAATGCGGGTCGTGGAACGGCAGGAGCTCGGGCGGCGCCGCCTGGCCGCCGGCGCGCGCGCCCGCGGTGATCCTGCGGAGATACCCCTCGCTCCGCACGGCGGCGCCCGCCTCGGGGATCGTGCCGAGCGTCGGCAGGCCGAGGTAGCGGTGCACCTCCTCCGGGGAACGGAACGTGCGGTCCATGTACTCGATGAAGAACACGAGCAGGATCCCGAAGCCGCCGCCGGCGAGGAGCCCGAGGAGGGCGTTCAACTTGTAGGAGGGGCGGAAGCGGGACTCCGGCGGCTGCGCGCGGTCGACGACGCGAACGCTCGATTCGCGGGCGCCCTTCTGCCGCGCGAGGACCTCCGTCTCCGCCTGCCGGCGGAGCAGCGTGTCGAGGAGAGCGCGTTTCGTGTCGATCTCCCCGCGCAGGCTGTTGTAGCGCACCGCGTTGTTGTTTCCCTCCATCGTCGCGGTCTTCTGGTTCCGAAGGGCGGCCGCGAGGCTGGCTTCCCGCCGCTGCGCGGTCAGGAAGTCGTTCTTGGCCACGTCGCGGGTCTTCGCGGCGGCCTGTCCGACGACGGACTGGAGATGCTGGCGGCCCTTCTCGATCTGCGCCTTCAGAGCGATCATCGCCGGCCACTCGGGCTTGAAGAGGTTCAACTTCTCCGCGTACTCGCGCTCGAGCTTCGCCTGGTCGTTCTGGAGCTGGGCGACGAGCGCCGCCTGCGCCGGGTCCGACGCGGCGGTCGAGGCGCTCGCGGACATCAGCTCGCGGTACCGCGCCTCCTTGGCCACGCGGTCGGCGACCGCCGCCTCGTAGTCGCGGTTCAACGCCTCGAAGTTCTGGAGGCCCGAGTTCGACTGCGGGTCCGCCGACACGATGTCGTTGGCCTTGCCGAACGCGAGGAGCTGCTGCTCCTGCCCGTCGATCTCCCGCTTCAACTGCGCGATCTGGGTGCCGAGGAAGGTGGAGATCTGGTTCATCGCACCGTACATCGAGTCGACCTTCCATTCGATGTAGGAGTCGGCCGCGGCGTTGGCGACGTCGGCGGCGAGCCGGGGCGAGTTCGACACGTAGGCGACCTCGACGAGCTCCGTCCCGTGGACCGGCGAGACCTCGAGGCCGCTCCGGACCTTGTGCGCGAGCCAGACGAGCCGCTTCTGCGCCTCGGCGGCCGTTTTCGGCGGAGAGGGCTTGCGCGCGAAGAGCCCGCGGCGCGCGCCGCCGAACTCGGGGCGGGCGGCGAGGTCGAGCTTCGCGACGACGCGCCGCGCGACCTCCATGCCGTTGATCAGGCGGATCTGCGTGGCCTGGAAGTCGGGGTCCGGCTCGGCCGGTGCCTGCGGCGTCCCCGAGAGGCCGAGGTCCATTCCCGCGGTGTGCTCGTTGCCGATGTCGAGCACCGACTTCGCGCGGTACGAGGGGCGGGTCGTCAGCGAGACGAAGACGGCAACGGCGAGCGCGGCGACGACGCAGGCGGCGAGCAGCGCCCGACGGCGGACGAGCATCGACCAGTAGTCGGCCAGGTGGGCGCGCCCGGGCGCGTCGGGTTCGGCGGCGTCGAACGGGTTTTCGTCGAACATCAGAGGAAGGACTCCTTGACGATGACCACGTCGCCGGGCTGCAGCGGCGGATTCGGCTCGCGGCCCGAGACGATGCGGCGATAGTGGGCGACGAGCTGGACCGTCTTCCCGTCGGCGTTGCGACGCTGGATGTGGATCGTCTTCGACGCGCGGTCGGTGAGCCCTCCGGCCTTCGCGATGACCGCCAGGAGGGTCAGCCGGTCGTTTCCGTCGAACTCGAGCGCGCCGGGCGTCTTGACCTCGCCGAGGCAGAAGACCTTGACGGTCGATTTCGCGGGGACGTTGATCACGTCGGAGGGAAAGATCGGGATGTTCCAGAGCGTCGACGCGTTCTGGAGCAGGTCGTCGGTCGAAAGCTCCAGCGTGTCCGACAGGGAGTTGTCGGCGCGGCGCAGCACGTAGATGCGCTTGCCCGCCTGCGGCGTCAACCCTCCGGCCGCCGAGATCGCCTGAAGCAGCGTCCAGTTCCCGGACACCGTGAGGGAGCCGGGTTTCGCGACCGCGCCGAGCACGGAAACGGGCTTGTTCTGGTATTCCTTGATCACGATCGACACGCTCGCGCGGTTGACGTACTTCGCCTTGAGCATCTCCTCGAGGCGCGCCGCGGCCTCGGGGGCGGTCATTCCGGCGACCGGGAATTGGCCGAGCAGCGGCAGGTCGACGTTCCCCGCGTCGGAGACGCGCCGCTCCACGTTGAGCTCCGGAACCTCGAAGACCTTCACGTCGAGCAAATCCTTCGGGCCGATGCGGTACTCCTCGCCGGCGGTCCCTCGGAGAAGGGCCGGCGACAGGAGCACCGCGAGGGAGATCGTCGCGGCGAGCCGCACCGCGAGAGCGCGTGCCGGGGCCCTCACAGCGAGGCCTTCACGACGACGAGGTCGTTGGCGGCCGTCGGGGACGCGAGGATCCGGATCGTCCGCGCGGGACGCCCGGCCTTCGAGAGCACCACGTCGTGCACGGCGGGCCCCGCCAGGCGCATCGGGGCGGAGACCGTGAACCGGTCCGCGGCGCCCGTCGGCTCTCCGTCGACCGCCACCTCCGCGCCTCGGAGCTCCGGCCCGAACGCGACGCGGCCCCCGGTCACGTAATCGGGGGGCGGGATCCGGCGGAAGCTCCGCCGCTCGCGCCGGGAAAGCTCGAGGGCCGCGACCGCGTCCGAAGGAGCCGACGGGTCGGCGACGACGCGCAGGCGCAGCTCCCGATACCCGGGAAGGACCGCGCGCACCGCGTGCTCTCCGGCCGGGAGCGGAAACGGCCGGCCGGCTTTCCCTCCCCAGTCGGCCGACACGCCCACGTATCGCCCGTCGACGAAAAGCCGCGCCTGATCGGGACGGATCTCGAAGATCAGCGCTCTCCCCGTGCGGAGCTCGCGATCGAACGAGGCCGCCTTCGGCGACTTCGCCGGGCCGACGGCCGGCGCCGCGGCGGCGTGAAGCGGAGCCGACGACACCGCCGCGAGGGGACGGGGCGGAGCCACGGACTTCTGCAGGACGACCGGTACCGGGGCGGGCCGGAGCGCCGCGGCCACGGCGGGCTCCGCCGGCGCGGCCGGAGGCCGATGCGGCGGCGGCGCGGCTGCCGCGGGAGGCGCTGCCGACGCGCCGCTCGGGCGCGGCGTCGGAGCCCGGCGCGCTTCGCGGGGGCCCTCGAGCGTCATTCCGGGCATGCGTTTCCGCGCGAGCGCTTCGAACTCGGAGCGCACGGCCGGCGCGATCGCGAGGCGAGGGTACGAAGGAAAGAGGGTCTGGACGCCCTGGAAACGCTTCAACGTCGCGTCCGCGTCCGCCGCCCTTCCCGCGCGCTGCTGCGCGACGGCGAGCCAGACGAGGCATTCGGAGAGCCGTTCCGGCTCGTCGAGGAGCCCGAAGCTCGCCACGCGCAGGTTGTCCGCCGCTTCCGCGGCGCGGCCCGCTTCGAGCGTCCGTTCTCCGATCGTCATTCGAGACGCGTAGAAAGCCGCCGCGTCGGCTTCCGGCGCGGACGGGACGCTCGGAACGGCGCGCGGCTCCGAGACTTCGGCCGGCCCGGCGCCCGGCGCGACCGGAGCGGCCGGCGCCGGTGCCGCGTCGGGCGCGGCGGACGCCGCCAATGCCATGGCGGCCGAAGCCGCGATCGCCAGAGCGCTGCGACCGATGAATCGGAACATTTTCACCCCGGGAACTGCCGTCCGACGAGGGCGGCCGGCGCGTCGCCGCGCGCGATCGCCGGGAATGGCGAAACGTTGCGGCGGAGAGGCTCCGCCGGACCCGACTCCTCGGGAGAGTGCGGCGCGAGCTTCGATTCGGGAAGCAGCCCGGAAAGGCGCTCGCGGATCGCGTCCCCGCGCCCGTCGCGCGCGAACCGCTCGAGCTCGCCGACCGCCCGAACGACGGTCTCGTGCGGCCACGACGCCAGACGCCCGATGAAGATCCGCGGATGGCGGGTCTTCTCCATCTTCTCGTCGGTCATCTCGAGCTCCTCGAAGAGCTTCTCGCCGGGGCGCAGCCCCGTGAACACGATCTCCATGTCCTCGTAGGGCGTGAGCCCCGTCAACGCGATCATCTGCTCGGCGATGTCGAGGATGCGGACGGGCTTCCCCATGTCGAGGACGAAGATCTCGCCGCCCCGGCCCATCGCGCCCGCCTGGAGCACGAGCTGGGTCGCTTCCGGGATCGTCATGAAGTAGCGCTTCATCTCCGGGTGGGTCACGGTGACCGGACCGCCGCGACGGATCTGCTCCCGGAAGATCGGGACGACCGAACCGACGGAGCCCATCACGTTTCCGAACCGGACGGCGAGGAACCGGGTCGGGAAGCGCTTCGCGAGATCCTGAACGACGAGCTCGGCCATCCGTTTGGAGGCGCCCATCACGGAGGTCGGCCGCACGGCCTTGTCCGTCGAGATCAGGACGAACGCCTCGACCCCGAACTCGCCCGCGAGCTCCCCGAGAACGCGCGTCCCGCCGACGTTGTTCTTGATCGCCTCGGCCGGGTTGCTTTCCATCATCGGCACGTGCTTGTGAGCGGCGGCGTGGAGGACGACCTGCGGGCGGTACTCCGAGAAGATTCCGCGCAGGCGCGGTTCGTCCCCGACGTCGGCGATCAGCGGCACGACCCGGACCTCGGGGAAGAGCCGGGCGGCCTCGCGCTCGACGGAAAAGAGCGCGAACTCGGCCCGCTCGACGAGCAGGAGGCACGACGGACGATAGCGCGCGATCTGGCGCACGAGCTCGGAGCCGATCGAGCCGCCCGCGCCGGTGACCATCACGGCGCGTCCGCGCAGGAATTCGCCGATCTGTCCCTCGTCGAGCTGCACCCGGTCGCGGCCGAGGAGATCTTCGATCTGGACGTCGCGGATGCGGGTGACCTTCACCTTCCCCTGGAGCACCTCGTACAGTCCCGGAATGATGCGCACCTTCACCGGGATCGACCGGCACAGATCGAGGAGCCGCAGGATCTCGCTCCGGCGGATGCGCGCGATCGTGATCACGACCTGGTCGACGCCGTGCGCCTGGACGAGCCTCGGAATGTCGCGCGTCGCCCCGAGGACGCGGATCCCGTGGATCTCGGCGCCGAGCTTGCGGACGTCGTCGTCGACGAAGCCCTTGACCTCGAGGTCCATGTCGCCGCGTCCGAAGATCTCGCGCGCAGCGAGCACGCCCGCCTGACCCGCGCCGACGAGCAGCACCGCGTGCTTCTCGCACGGCGATTGCGCGCGCCGGTCCTCTTCGTGCCGATGCCGCTCGTAGACGACGCGCCGGAAGACGCGCACCGCGAGCACGCCGCCGAACGCGAAGGCGGTGGCGGCGATGATGACCGAGAGAGGCACGCGGAAGATCGCGAGCCGGTCCGGGGCGAAGTAGCGGATCGCGGCGAGCACCGCCGCGGATTGCAGCGCCGCCCGCAGGAACGCCCGACCTTCCCGGATCCCGACGTATCGCCAGATGAACCGGTACACGCCCGCGAAGACGAGGGCGAAGAACTGAATGAGGACGACGAGCGGGAGCTGGGTCCAGCTCGCCGCCGCGTCGGGAGACCGCCACGAAAAATCGAAGCGCAGCGCATTGGCGAGAACGAACGCGGCGGCGAGGATGACGAAGTCGAGCGCGAACTGCACCTGCCGGAGAAATGCGCGGGAGAAGTGCGGTCGCGTGTTCATCGTGCATCCGGGCGAGTCTGCAAGCGGTCTGCCAGAATGTCGTCGATCGAGGGGGGCGGCGCTTTCGCCGGACGCACCACGGCCCGCGCGGTTTCGAGCAGCACCCGCAGGTCCGTCCTCCACGTGCGACGGTCGAGATACGCCGCGTATCCGCGCAGTTTCCAGGGCTGGAGGTGGGCGCGATAGAACACCTCGCGGTCGCCGCCGACGCCCGCGAGCAGCTCCTCCTCGTTGCGAAGCCGCAGCGTGACCGGATCGGTCAGCCCGGGCGGCGCCGCGAGCACGCGGGCCCACCGCGGGTCCCCCGGGTCGACGTAGCGCGGGACCTCCGGGCGCGGCCCCACGAAGGCCATGTCGCCGCGGAGGACGTTCCAGAGCTCCGGCAGCTCGTCGACTTTCGTCCTTCGCAGCAGCGCGCCCACGCGGGTCACTCGCGCGTCGTCGCGCGCCGTGACGGGCGCGCCGTGCGTACCCTTCCGCATCGTGCGGAGCTTCACGAGCGTGAACGGGCGGGCGTGGCGCCCGATCCGCCGTTGACGGAAAAACGGAAATTCTCCCGTCGTCAGCACGATCGCCGCCGCCGCGGCCGCGATGACCGGCGCGGCGGCGACGAGCCCGGCGAGAGCGGCGGCAATCTCGACGCCGCGCGGGATGCCCGGGCGGGCCGCCGCGGCGCCGCGCCGTCTCACGTCCCCGCGCCGGCGCCCGCCACGGCGGCAACGGCGCTCGCCGCGTGCCGCCGGCAGAGCGCCTCGATCCTCCCGACCACGTGATCCTGCTCCTCGTCGCCGAGGTCCGGATAGAGAGGCAGGCTGACGAGCCGTTCCCACACGCGCGACGCCGACGGGAAGTCGGACCGCGTCCAGCCGAACGTCTCCTCGTAGTACGGGTGCAGATGGAGCGGTCTCCAGTGCACCGACGTGCCCACGCCCTGCCGGCGGAGCTCGGCCAGGAACTCGTCGCGGGAAACGGCGAGCGCTTCCGTCCGGAGCCGGATCGGAAAGAGGTGCCACGCGTGGAGGCGGTCCGGCTCGTCGGCGGGGAGCTCGATCTCGTCGATTCCTCGCAGGAGGTCGAGATAGCGCCGGGCGCGATCCTCGCGCGCGCGGCGCATCTCCTCGGCGCGCTGGAGCTGCGCGACGCCGATCGCGGCCGCGAGATCGGTCATGTTGTACTTGTAGCCGGGGGCGAGGATCCGGTAGTCCCATGCGCCGCTGCCGGTGTAGCGCCCCCAGGCGTCGTGCGAAAGGCCGTGGAGCGACATCAGCCGCATGCGGTCGGAAAGCGACTCGTCGCGGGTGACCGCCATCCCGCCCTCCCCGGTCGTGATCGTCTTGTTCGCGTAGAAGGAGAAGCAGGTCACGTCCGCCGTGTCCTCGCCGCAGCGCTGCCACGGCTCCTCCGGATCGGGGCGCCAGGCGGCCGGGAACGCGTGCGCCGCGTCCTCGATGACCCAGAGGCCGCGCGCCTGCGCGAATCGCCGCACCCGCGCGATGTCCATCATCACGCCGCCGACGTGGACCGGCATGATCCCGGCGACGCGCGTCGCTCGCGAGACCGCCGGCGGCAGCGCGCCGCGCCGGAACCGGTCGATCTTCCGCTCGGCGTCGCCGAGGTCGAGATGAAGCGTCACGGGGTCGACGTCGACCAGGATCGGGATCGCCCCCCGATAGCGGACGACCTCGGCCGAGGCCGCGAACGTCATCGTCGGGACGAGCACCGCCTCGCCGCGCTTCAAACCGACCGCCTCCACGGCGAGGTGCAGCGCGGCGGTGCAGGAATTGAGCGCGACGGCGTGCCGGGCGCCCACCGCGGCGGCGAACTCCGATTCGAACCGGCGGACCTGCGGTCCGGTCGTCAGCCAGCCGGAGCGGAGCGATGCGACGACTTCGGCGATTTCCGAGTCCGTGATCTGCGGTCGGTGGAAGGGAACCGTGAGCTCCATGGAACCTCCTCCGTGGGGCGAGCGCCGAACATCCGGCGGACATCCCACCGGTTCCAGAATCGTGCCAACCCCGCGAGGAACCCGAACCCGTAGGAAAGATGCAGCGTCGCGAAGGCGACGGGAAGGAGGAGCGCGCTCGACGGGCAACGGCGCGCCGCGCCGGCCGACGCGGCGAGATTCCCGGCGGCGTACGCCGCTCCGACGGCCGCCAACGCCCACGCCGCCGGGCGCCACGCGAGCGCAGCCGCGGCCGTCCCCGCGAGCGCCGCGGCGAGCGCGGGAGGGGCGAACTGGCGAGGGCGCATCTGGCGCGGGTGCTTCTGCATCACGCGGACCTTCCAGAACCCGTACTGGAAATACTGCCGCGCGAGCGACCGGATCGTCGGCCGGTTGAAGTACCGCGACCGGACGAGCGGCGAGAGGAGGATCCGCCCGCCCCGGGCGCGCAGCCGGTAGTTGAGCTCGTCGTCCTGGTCGCGGACCATCTCGGGATCGAACCCGCCGAGATCCTCGAGGACGGCGCGGGGCCACGCCCCCATGTAGACGGTATCCACCCATTCCTCGCGGCCGGAGTAATGGAACCGCGCGCCGCCGACGCCGAAGCGCGAGCTCGTCGCCGCGGCGACCGCGCGCGCGAAGGCCCCTTCGCCCACGGCAGTCATGCGCCCGCCGACGTTCTGCGCGCCCGAGCGCCGGAGCCCTTCGACGCAGCGGCGAACGTAGTCGGGCTCGACGATCGTGTGCCCGTCGACGCGGACGATCACGTCGCCGCGCGCGGCCGCGATCGCCCCGTTCATCCCCGTCGGGACGATTCCCTCCGGGTTGTCGACGATCGAAACCGGGATCTCCGGGACGGCGGCCGCGCAGCGCGCGACGATCTTGCGCGTGTCGTCGCACGACATTCCGTCGGCGACGATGACCTCCATCCGCCGCGGGTCGTAGTCCTGCGCCAGGACGGCGCCGAGGCTCCGGGCGATGAAGCCGGACTCGTTCCGGACCGGCAGGATGACCGTCACGAACGGCGCGGAGCTCATGCCCGCACGGCCTCCGCCGCCGGGGCGGGCCCCTCCGGCGGCACCCGGCAGACGACCGCCTGGAACTTTCCATTGGCGCCCCGCGGAATCGCGTCGCACTCCTCGAACGCCACACGGATGCGGCCCATCCGCATCCGCAGCCGCTCCTCGATCGCGCTCCGGTCGGCCGCGCCGAAACCGGCGCCCGCGACCAGCCGCACCCGCACGCCGTCGCGGGTCTCCTGGACGATCTGCGCCTCCCGGATCGGAAGCCCGTAGAAGACGGGGTTGACCCAGAAGACGCGCCGTCCGTCGGGGGCGACGAGGAGGTCGTTGGAGCGGCCCTCGATCGCCGAGAAGACCGGAAGGAGGCGGCCGCACGCGCAGGAGGCGTCGGCGGCGAGCCGGCCTCGATCGCCGACGGCGTACCGGACCAGCGGCATGTCGGAGTTCAACAGGCCCGTGCTGACGAGCCTCCCCGTCTCCCCCGGCTCGGCGGAACAGTCCTCGTCGTCGCGACGGGTCTCGATCCAGCCGACCTCGGGCCACTCGTGGAGCGCCCCCTCCGGGCATTCGCTCCCCGCGGCGGCGATTTCGGCCATGCCGTACGTCTCGCGCACGGCCGGACAGAGCCCTTCCGCGATCGCCTCGCGCTGCCACGGCAGGAGCGGCTCCGCGTTCGTGATCACGACCCGGAGGCTCTCCGGCCGCGCCCGTGCGCGCCGCGCCGCCTCGCGCGCGAGGAACGCGAGCGACGAAGGGTACCCGATGAGATGCGTCGGCTCCCACCGGCGGAGCGCTTCGACGAAAGCCGGCGCCGTGTCCGGAGAGACGTGATTGGCCGAGAGATACAGCTGCCGCATGGGGCGGTTCACGACCCCGTACGGCGGCCGCCGCGACCCGGGGGGAAGGACGGGCTGGCCGCCGAGGATCGCCCATCGATCGCCGCGCCCGACCCCGTTCCACCGGCGGATCCGCGCCTCGTAGATCGCGAACCACATTCGGACCGTCCCGCGCGACCACCAGACGTCGAGCGGGAGACCGGTCGTCCCGCTCGTGCGCTCGCGGTACATCCGGCGCGGATCGACGTCGTCGGCGAGGAACGCGCGCGGCGCCCGGCGGAGCGCCTCCTTCGTCAGGAGAGGCCAGTTCTCGAGGCGTTCCCAGGAGCGGCGGTCTCCGTGCGCGCGCCGCTCCTCCCAGAGGGAGCGGTAAAACGGGACGCGGGTCGCCGCGCGGTGGAGCACCCGCGCGAGACGCTCCTCCCGCCAGCGTCGCCACGCCGCCGCCGACCATCCGTCGCGATCGAGCGTCTCGTCGACGAGCCGCTCCGTTTCCGGGCCGTACCGCCAGCGGCGAAGCGACAGTCCGCGCAGCGAGGCGGCGAGGTCCCGGGCGGGCGCGGGGAGCCGCTGATAGACGGCGAGCGTATTCATGCCGGCCTCACGGCATCCTTGACCGCCTCGCCGGTGTTCTCCCGCGCCTCGCCGGCGTTCTCCCGCGCCTCGCCGGCGCGTGCGGCGAGCTCGCCCAGGAGGATTCGCCACGCGTCGAGGACGCGAGGGAAATCGGACTCCTCGGCTTTTGCGCGGCCGCCCCGCGAGATTCGCGCCGAGAGACGCGCGTCCTCGACCGCGCGCGAGACCGCGCGGGCCAAGGCCTCCGAGTCCCCGCGCGGCGCGACGAGCGCGTTCTCGCCGTCAAAGGCGAGATCGGGGATCCCCCCCGCGTCGGTCGTCACGACGCAGAGCCCGCACGCCATCGCCTCGAGAACCGACACGGGCGTGTTGTCGACGTCGGTCGTGTTCAAGAAGATCTCGCCGCCCGCGAGCACCCGCGGGACGTCGCGTTTTTCGACCGCGCCGAGGATCGTGAGCCGGTCGGCGACGCCGGCCCTCTCCGCGGCCGCGCGCGTCGCCGCGAGCGAGCCGTCTCCCTTGTCGGGACCGGCCATCGTGAGCGTCGCGTCGGGGTGGCGCGCGAGCACCGCGCGGAGCACCGCGGGCGCGAGCTCGGGCCGGTAGATGCCGTGGAACGCCCGGAGCCACACGATCCGCGGCCGCGGAGCCGAGCGGAGGCGGAACGGATACCGCTCGAGCGCGAGCGGGTTCGGAATCACGCGGATGTCGCCGCGCAAGGAAGCGAGAGCGCGCGCGAGGTACCGCGACGGGCTCGTGACGGCGTCGGCGCCTTCGAGCAGCCGGCGCACGCGCCGCGGCCAGCGCCGCGCGAACCCGGGAAGGTTTCCGCCGTGGAGCGTGAGCGCGTGCGGCTTCCCGATGCGCCGCAGGAGCGCCGCCGCCGATTCCGCCCAGAGGAACGACGGCCCGCTGTAGACGTCGATCTGCGCCGCCGCGTACTCGGCCCGCCGAGACCAAGCGGTGGCGAGCATGTCCGCCAGCCGCGCGGCGCGTCCGGCACGAGCGGAGGCGGCGACGACGTTCCATCCCGCGGCCGCGAGCGCTTCCGCGAGGTCCTCGCAGACGAACCGCACGGACCTGGAGGCGGAAAGGAAGTTGCCGATCATGAGCACCGACATCGGAGCCTCGGCGCGCGCCGCCGCGGCCTTCACCGTGCACCTCCGGCCGCCACTCTCGCGGACGCGGCGCGCGCGGCCGCCGTCCCGGCGACGCGGGGGAAGTAGGCGAGCAACGCCGTGGCCGACCCGGCGAGGAGCCAGAGCCCCTTTCCGGCGAACTCCGTCGAGAAGAACGCCGCGAAGAGCACCGCCGACGTCAGGAAGGCGAGCGAACGCGCCGGCGGGCGCCGGAGGCCCGCCGCGGCGAAAGAGACGACGTACGCGAAGAGAAGCGCGAAACCGATCGCCCCGTTCTCCGCGAGCGTTTTCGCCCACGCGGCGTGCGCCTCCTTCGCGGCGCCGTACGCGTAGTCGGTCATCCCCTTGCGAATCCCCAGCTTCGACCAGCTCGGCGCGAACCCGCCCGTCCCGACGCCGAGAGGATGGTCGCGGAACATGTACCACGCGCCGAGGACGAGGTCGGAGCGTCCGCTCGTCCGCTCCCGCAGTCCCTCCTGCGCGTCGAGGATCTTGTCCACGCGCCGGCGGCTGTACTCGTCGAGCCCCGCGAACCGCGCCGTCAGCAGCGACACGAGGAGGACGCCGGCCGCGATCGCGGCGAGCCGCGCGCCCCCCCCGCGCATCGCGAAGAGGAGATAGCCCATCGCGAGGAGGGCGAGGGCGATCCCGCCGCGGCTCCCCGTCAGGAACACCCAGACCATGTCGATCGTCGCGATCACCCCGAGCGCGAGCTGCGTCCGCGGGCGCCGCGCGGCGGTGAAGCCGATCGCGATCGCGAAGATGCCCGTGAGCGGGCAGAACACCCACACGTTCGGGTTGACGGACGGAAAGCGGTCGCGCTGGAGGAGGAACACGAAGCTCGCCGCGGCCGCCGCCGTTCCCGTCGTTGCGGCGAGGCCGAGCCAGGCGTTCCGGCTCCGGCCGGCGCGAAGGGCGTAGACGAGGATCCCGAAGGACGTCGCGGCGGACAGCGTCGTCTCGATCCCTTCGCTCTTGAGGGGGCTGATCACGACGCCGAGACCGAGGACGAGGATGAAGATCGCGAGGAGCCGCGAGTGAACGTCGCGGAGCCTCACGAGCCCGGGCAGGTTCAGCAGCATGACGACGAGGAGCCAGTAGTTGAACGTGTTCCAGCGGAAGATCCGTCCGCCCGCGAGGATCGAGCGGGCGAACCCGTCGACCGCGCAGAGCACGCCGATTCCCATGAGACCGAGCGCCGGGCGCGCGAGGCCCGCGATCGCCGCGGCGAACCCGACGAGCGTCACGGCCGCGAGCGCCCGCTCGAACCCGATCACGAGCCCGGCCGCCCAGAGGAGGAGCGTGACGACGACGATCGCCCGCGTCCAGAACGCGGCGTCGGCTTCGCGGCGCGCGAAACGGCGATCCGGCGCCGGCCGGGAAAGCACGGCTTCAGCCAATCTGGACTCCCAGGCGGCGGGCGACCGGAACGATCCCCGCCTCCTTCAGCGCGACCTTCCAGAGCGGCGCCGAGTAGATGCCGATGCGCTCGATCTCCAGACGCTCGTCTCCCAGCCGCCGGGAGACCGTCGCGAACGCCGCCTCGTAGCCCCCTTCGGCGACGAGCGCGAGCGCGGTCCGGTCGTAGTCTCCGCCCGGGTACGCGAAGTAGCGGACGGGCGTTCCGCTGATCCGCTCGAGCTCCGCCCGGCTTCCGGCGATCTCGCGGCGCTGCGCCGGAAGGCTCTGGAGCGGAAGGTACGGGTGCGTGCGCGTGTGCGAGCCGATCTCGAAGAGCGATCCCGCGGCGGCCCCGCGGACCGCCTCGGGCGGCATGCCGCGGTATTCCGCGAGGGCACGCTCCGAGAGAGGATGCCGCGCCAGCAGCGCCGCGGAGAACGCCGCGGGATCCCCGCTCTCCCGCGCGAGCGTTCCGAGCCGCCGCCGCGCGCGGCGCTTCTCCTCGAGCGTCCCGAGGGGAAGGACATCCCCTCCCGCATCGACCGAGGCGTATTCCCCCTCGAAGCAAAGGGCGTCGAGCGCCGGGAACCAGAGGAGGTCCCGGGTCTCCACGTGCGCGGTCGACACGAAGAACGTCGCGGGGATGCCCTCGGCGCGGAGGTACGGCTCCGCGTTCTCGAACGTGCGCGCGAGCCCGTCGTCGAACGTCAGCGCGGCGATCCGCCGGCGGCGCCGCGACTCGAGATACTCCGCCATCGGGACGATCCGGCGGCGGCGGCGGATCCATTCGAGATGCCGGACGAAGGCCGCCGCCGGGAGCGCCTGCGCGGCGCACGACCTCTCCGGCGGCGCTTCGTCGGCCACGATGCCGTGATAGAGCAGGATCACGGCGCTGCCGCTCCGAGGAGCTCGTCGTAGGCGGCCGTGAGCCCCGCGACGAACCTCCCGACGCTGAAGCGTTCGAGCACCCGGCGGCGCGCCGCTTCGCCGACCCGCCGGCGCCGGCCGGCGTCCCGGAGGAGGGCGCGCGCGTCGCTCTCCCACCGTCCGAAGTCTCCCCGCTCGGCAAGGAGCGCCCCGTCGCCGCCGAGGAGCTCCTCGACGAACGGCGTGCGCCACGCGAGGATCGGCACGCCCGCGGCGGCCGCCTCCATCACCGCGTTCGGCAGTCCCTCGTCGGCCGAGGGGAAGCAGAAGAGATCGAGCGCGCCGAGCGTCTCCCGGACGTCCGGCTCGGCCCCGGTGAACGTCGCGCGGCCGGCCAGGCCGAGGCGGCGGGCGGTCTCCTCGAGCGGGACGCGGCACTCCCCGTCGCCGACGACGACGACGTGGACGTCCTCGCCCCGCCCCGCCAGCCGCGCGGCGAGATCGAGCATCTGGTCGAAGCGTTTCCCCGGCTCGAGGCGGCCGACCGAGCCGATCCAGAACCGCCCGCCCGGGATCCCCCAGCGCTCCTCCCATCGCGCGCGCGCCCGGGAGCGCTCGAGCACGCGGTCCTCGACGGCGTTGGGAAGGGTGAAGATCTTCTGGCGCCGGCCGCCCCGGCTCGCCGCGAGGCGCTCTCCCGCCGAGCGCGAATTGACGAGGATCCCGTCGACCAGGCGCTCGGTCAGGATCGCCTCCGCTCGCTGGCGGCGATACGCGTCGAAGCTTCCGCGAAGAGATCCCAGGCTCGCGTGCGCGCCGAGGAGCTTCCCCGCCGCGCCCGCGTACGGGCTCGCGAAGAGATGCCAGCCGTGCACGAGATGCGGGCGATGCGGCCGGAGGGCGCGGACGAGCGACCAGAGCCTCCCCAGCCGGTTGACCCGCCGGGGCACCCGCAGGAGCGGAACGCCGAGCGCCTCGATCGACCGCTCCCAGTAGTCGCCGCATTCCGGGTGGAGCGTCACGACGACCGGGCGGAACCGGTCGCGGTCGAGGTGCGAGAGCCACAGATACAGCTGCCGCTCCGCGCCTCCGAGGACGAGCTGCCCCGCGACGATCGCGACCGTCCGGGGAGATCCGGGCATCAGAGGACGAGCCTTCCCCCGGCGAGCGGGACGCTCCACTGCTCCGCGCAGCGGCGGCCGATCTCCGACGACCACGCCTCGAGCGACCGCGCCTCCGCGAAATCGCGGCAGCGGCGGCGAAGCGCCGGCCAGTCGCGCTCCGCGGTCAACACGCGCCGCAGGGCGTCGGCGAGTGCGCGCACGTCGCCGGGGGGCACGAGCCAGCCGCGATCCTCGCCCTCGCCGATCACGGCTTTGGCCGCGCCCGCGACCGTCGCGAGCACCGGAAGACCCTGCGAGAACGCGTCGAGCCACGCCTTGCTGTACCCCTCCGTCAGCGAAGGGTGGACGCAGAAGTCGACGTCGGCGAGCGCGAGGGCGAGCGCCTCCCGGTCGAGCTGTCCGGCGAACCGGATCGTCTCCTCGTATCCCCGCTCGCGGACGAGAGCGGCGAGCCGCTCGCGCTCCGGGCCTTCGCCGATCAGCGTGATCCGCGGCAGCGGGGAGAAGCCCTCGCGTTCGAGCGCCGCGACGGCCTCGATGAGGAGATCGAGCCCCTTCTCGGGCGAGAGCCGCCCGACGTAGGCCAGGCGCGCCGGCCGGCGGACGCCCCGGCCGAGGTCGGGGCGGCGCCGGCGGAGCTCCTCGCGCGAGAGGCCCGTCGCGAAGATCCAGTGAACGCCGCGCGCCGGGGCCACGCCCGCCTCTCCGGTGGCGAGCATCACGTTGCGCCCGCCGGCGAAGACGCGCATCAGCCCGCGCGTGACGCGGTTGGTCGCCGTCGTGCGCGAAGTCGGATACCACGAGCCGCAGTAGCGGACGATCAGGCGCTTGCGCATCGCGAGAGCGACGAGCATGCCGAGCAGCGGCAGGTCTCCGGGCGGCGGGACGTGCACCGCGTCGGCGGCGCGCGCGTGCCGGGCGATGATCCGGATATAGCCGAAGAGATGGGCCGCGACGAACATCTTCCGCGGAAAATCCTGACCCGCGGGACGGCGCATCACGACGACGTCGGCGTTGTCGGGGAGCGGCAGGGCTCCGGGGCCCGGCGAGTCGCGCCGCGTGATCAGGAGCGTCATGCGGTCGAAGAGCGACGCGACCGCGGCCATCTGGAGCGGAAACCCGCCGTTGGAATACCAGCGGCCGTCCGCGTCCTGCCAGCACTCCTTGAACGACACCGCGCAGACGCGGGTCCGCCGGCGCGCACGGCTCTCCGGTGATCCGCCGAGATCCCGCGCGGCGGCGCTCACGCGCTCTCCACGGCGCGCGCCGCCTCGCGGGCGGCACGGCCGAGGCCGCCTCCCGCCAATTCCGCCGGCACGCGGTCGCGCGGCAGGACCACGCGCAGCTCCCCGGATTTGCACATCGCGGAAACCAATTGCAGGAAAGGGGCCAGGTGGCGCTCGTCCTGCGAATTGCCGAGCGTGAGCGAGTGCGGATGCCCGTAGACGACCGTCACCCCGCCGCGCCGGGTAGAACGCCGGAGAACCTCGACGGTGTGACGCGCGAATCCGCCGGGCGTGTTCAGGCGGACGCAGGACACGCCCCGGATCGTCTCGATCCGGCCCGCCTGGTCGAGCCGCCGCCGCGCGACGATCTCCGCCACGCGCTGGTGCATCGGGCGGTACGCGACCCGGCAGAAGCGGTATCCCGTCTCCGCGAGCGTTTCGCACAGCCGCGCGAGGCCCGTCCGGTGCGATCCCCCTTCGCGGCGCTCGGAGAGCGAGAAGGAGAATCCGCGCGGATAGTCGAACGGCTGGTTCCACGGAGGCACGAACGTCGTCACGGGAGCGCCGATGCACTGCTCGAGGGCGTCCTTGCTCGAGGTCAGCGTTTCCCGGAGGGCGGCCGCGTCGAGCCGGGGGAGCCACTCGTGGCGATGGGAATGGCTTCCGATCTCGTGGCCGGCGGCATGGACGCGCCGGATCTGCGCCGGATCGTGGTACGGGCGCTCGCCGGGAAGCGCCGCCGACCCGACGACGGCGAAGCACGCCGGGACGCCATGCTCGGCGTGAAGCTCGAGGAGACGCTCCGTGTTGGCGAACTCGAGCACGCCCCAGCTCTTGGGGCCCCCGGGAAGC
>DATFVB010000007.1 GCA_035260525.1 Thermoanaerobaculia bacterium | reverse complement strand
GCGGCGTCTATTAGACGTTAGCGGGCGCAGCGATGCATCGAGCCGGGCGGGCGCGTGCGGCCGGCCGCCGGCACGACGTACGTTCACAGTACGCCTTAGCCGCCGGCCGCCGCCCGCATCCCGCCGGGCTCGCGCCTGGCCGCGCCTTTGGGTTTTCGTAAATGAGATTCGCCTCGTCTCGACGGTGGCGTCGAGCGCGGCGACGAATTCCCCACGGCCAGCCGCCATTCACCTTGTCGGTCGTTCCCGGGAAAGCGGGAACCCACGTCTCCGGCGATCGCCCCGCCGGCGCAAAAGAAAGCCCCCTCCGGAGAGGGGGCGAAAGAGGCCGGATTCTCGCTGTTGCCCTATGAGCGGGGGCTGAACGTGACCGTCACGACGGCCTTGCCCGACGTCGCCGGGCTCGCCGGCTCCGTGCGGGTCGAGATGCGCGCCGCGTCGATGCCGTGCCGCGTGACGAGATACTCCTTGGCGTTCTCGGCGCGCTGGGAGGCGAGCCGCTCGCGGCGGCGCTCGGGGGTCGACTCGTCCGGGTATCCGGTGACGACGACCGTCGCGTGGAGGTCGTCCTTCAGTCGCGCGGCCACGCGATCGAGGACCGCCTTGGCGATGTTCGAGAGCCGCGACGAGTTGCGCTCGAACGGAATCTCGTTGGTCGACGTCTCGGGGGCGGGCGGCGGCGCGACGACCGGAGGCGGCGGGGCCTCGACCGGCGGCGGCGGGGGCGGAGGAGGCGACGCCTTCGGCATCTCCGGCGCGGGCGGCGGCGGAGGAGGCGGCGGGGGAGCCGGCGCTCCGAAGTGGAGCACGACGCCGACGTTGGGCTGGACGTCCGTGTGGGAGCTCCCGCCGAAGAACGGCTCGCCGAAGACGTGCTCGCCGCGGAGCTCGAACCGGGCTCCGACGACGCGATTGAACCGGTATTCGGACCCGACGCCGAGATAAACGAACCCTTCGCCGCGGCCGCGCACGTGCTCGCGCTCGCTTCCGCCGCCGAGGCCGACGTACGTGTTCCAGCCGGGGATCGCCGGCGTGAAGTCGTACATCACCCCCAGCGAGGCGTCGTAGAAGCCGGGATGCAGGTCGATCCAGTTCACGGTCGCTTCGAGGGCGACGTGGTCGGTGAAGAAATGTCCGACGCGGCCGCCGTAGAGGAGGAAGTCGGACTGGCGCGCGTCGCAGCGGCACTTGTAGTTCGTGTCTCCGAGGAAATCGACGCCGATCTGCGCGCCGACGTACGTGTCCCCCTTGAGCACGTTCGTGGCCGTCCGGTCGTTCACGTCCGAGCGGTCCTGGGCGCGGGCGACGCCCGCGACGAGCGGCACCGCCGCCATCATCGAAAGGAGAGTTCCAAGTCGCCGATCCATCATCGTCCTCCGCACAATCTCTGTTGGGCCGTCAGCACGTCAACGCGAATACGAGGTTCGAAACCGTCCCGCCGGGCTCGAGGTGCACCGAGATCGGCGCGTTGTTCGGCGGCACGGTCTGGAAAAAGCTGGTCGGGGGAACCGGCGAAAGCGTGTAGTCGCCGGGAGCCACGCCGGAGAACGTGAAATGCCCCGTCGAATCGGTGACCGCGGTCGCGACGACCGTCCCCGAGGCGTCCTTGAGCCGAACCGTGACGTCCGGGAACGGCTGCTCGCCGTTGTCCTGGATCCGGTTCTTGTTCAGGTCGTAGAAGATGAACCCGGAGATCGTGCCCGTCGTCGTCGAGCGGTTCCCGAAGAGGACGCCGGACGCCGTCTCCCCCGCCGCGACCGTCACCGGCACCATTCCCGATCCTCCGGGGAGCGTCTGGACGGACCCTTCGGGGACCACCTCGGCGACCTGGTAGTCGCCGGCCGCGACCGCGGTGAAGGTGAAAGACCCGTCGGCGCCGGTCGTCGTCGTCGCGACGAGCGCCCCGCCCGACGCGGCGAGGAGATTGATGGTCACGCCCGCGACTCCCGACTCTCCCGCGTCCTGCGCGCCGTTGCCGTTGGCGTCGTTGAATTTCAGGCCGGTGATCGTGCCTGTCGCGGCGAGCAGCTGGTTGCCGAAGAGGACGGATGCGGTCTGTCCCGCCGAAAGGGCGACGTCGATCGTGCCGGGCGGGCCCGGGAACGTCTGGTGGTAGCCGTCGGGGACGACCTCGGAGAGCACGTACGCGGCGGGCGCGAGCCCCGTGAACGAGAAGTTGCCGTCCGCGTCGGTCGCCGTCGAGAACGTCCCGAACGGACCGGCGATCTGGATCGTGACGCCGGCGAGCCCGGCCTCTCCCGCGTCGCGCACGCCGTTGCCGTTGACGTCGTCGAACTTCGTGCCGGTAATCGCGCCCGTCGCGAGCTGGTTCCCGAAGAGCGCGTCGGTCATTGACTGGCCGGGGGCGAGCGCGACGACGAGCGCGCCGTCGCCTCCGGGCACGGTCTGCCGGTACCCCGCCGGAAGATCTTCCGTGAGCGCATACGTTCCGGCCGCGAGGTCGCCGAAGGAGAACGCGCCGTTCGCGTCGGTCGTCGCAGTCGCCGCCGGCGCTCCGGACGCCGAGTCGCCGGCGAAGAGGTTGATGGTCACGCCCGCCACGCCCGCTTCGCCCGCGTCGGGCAGCCCGTTGCCGTTGGCGTCGTTGAACTTCGTCCCGGAGATCGACCCCGGGAGCGCGGCGTTGCCGAACGCGAGATTCTCGAAGCTCTCGTTGCAGAACGTCACCGAGAAAGTTCCGCCCGAATCCGATGCGACCGACGCGAGATAGCGGCTGATCTGGACGGTCGCAAAAGGCGCGGTCTGACTGTAGCCGGCGGGGACGGTTTCGGAGACGGTGTACTGCGTCTCGGGCAGCCCGCAGATCGACCAGGTTCCGTCCGGCCCGCTCACCGCGGTCGCGGAGATGCCGTGGCCGTCCGTCGCCGAGATCACGACGCCCGCGAGCCCCGGCTCGCCGGAGTCCCGCAAGCCGTTCCCGTTCTCGTCCGAGAAGACGATCCCGGAGAGGCAATGGGTGGTCCGGCAGCGGGAGTCTTCGCGGACCGCGAACGTCTGAGTAATCGAGAAAACGGGGAGGAACCCGAAGTAGCACCCGGCGCCGCACGAGGAGCCGGTCTGGAGATCGGCAGCCGGCGTGAGCCAGACCCGATAGTTGCCGGAGCCGTGGGGCGCCCGGTCGAATGGAGAGAGCGCCACGATTTCCGATCCGCAGGCGTCCGTCCCCGATGTCGCTCCTTCGGCCGAGACGATCACGCCGCCCGACACCTCGAGAGCGCGCGGAGCGCCGGAAAGGAGCGTGTCCCCGGACGCGTCGGTCACCTGGTAGAACCAGGCACCGTCGGGAAGAGCACCGATGCTGCACGACGGGTCGAGAGGCCCTCCGGTCAGATACACCTGGTCGCGCGACGGGAAGACGTTGCCGTCGGCCGGCGCCCCGGACGAGTCGACGACCGCAACGATGCCGATCGAAGAGGCGGCCGCGGCCGCGGGCGCGGCGACGGATGCCCGCGTGATCCCTCGGATCGCAGGCGAAGAGGGGAGCCGGACGGAGGCCCGGTTCGGCGCGGCCGCGGCGAGCGAAGCCGCCGCGAGGACGACCGCCACACTCCCGCCCGCTCTCGAGATGATCCTTGGAAAGCTCATCGTGGAATCTCCTGCCAATTCGACTTCCGGGGTATGGGGTAGCCGACTCGAGATTTAGCAAGAATCGCACCAGGGGAAGACCTGGAAGCGACGCTACCGCTCCAGGAGCCGCAGGATGCGCATCGCCCTCCGTTCCAGGCGCCGCGAATTCCGGCCGGGCCGGTAAAGCCGAGGGGAGGCGATCATGGCCGCGAGGATTGCCGACTCGCGCGCCGTGAGCTGCGAAGCGGGGTGTCCAAAGTACAGCCGCGACGCCGCTTCCGCGCCGTAACAGCGCTCTCCCCATTCGATCGAATTGAGGTAGAGCTCGAGGATCCGGCTCTTCGGGAGCAGCCGTTCCATCTCGAGCGCGATCGCGATCTCTCGCGCCTTGCGCCACGGCGTTCGTGCCGGAGAAAGATAGAGGTTCTTGGCGAGCTGCTGGGTGATCGTCGACCCGCCGACGCGGAGCCGGCGCTTGTCGATGTCGGTCCGGATAGCGAGGCGCGTCGCCTCCCAGTCGACGCCGTGGTGCCGGTAGAAGTTCTGGTCCTCCGTGAGGACGACGGCGCGGCGGAGGACGGGAGCGATCCGCGACAGCGGGACGACGATCCGCTCGATGCGGTCGCTCCGTCCCTCGCGGCGGAGCTGCGCCTGGCGCCGCTCGATGAAGGCCGTGGTCGCGGGGTCGCGGCCGGCGAGCGCGGCGACGTTGGGCAGAGTCGCGAAGAAGAGCGCGGCCGCGGCGACGAGCGCCAGGACGGCGATCAGGATCCCGCGGGCGAGCCGTTTCAGAACTGCACCGTCAAGACGCCCACCGTCTGCTGCGCTCGACCGCTTCTCTCCACCGCGCGTGCTCCGCGTCGCGGGAAATGCCCGACGGCGCGAAGCGTCGCCGCGCGCCGAGTCGTTCGGCAAAGTCTTCCCGCGAGCTCCACATTCCCGCCGTGATTCCCGCGATTCCCGCCGCGCCCGCCGCGGTCAGCTCCGCCATCTCCGGGCGGGAGACCGGGATCCCGAGCACGTCGGCGACGTGCCGCATCAGGAACCGGTTGGCGGTCGCGCCGCCGTCGACGCGGAGCTCGGAAATCGGGACTCCGAGCGCCGCGCCCAGGAGCTCGACGAGCTCGCGCGTCTGGTAGCCGATCGCTTCGAGCACCGACCGGACGAGATGCGCCCGGGTGGTCCCGCGTGTGAGCCCGATGAAGAGACCTCGCGCGGAAGGATCCCAGTACGGTGTGCCGAGACCGGAGAGCGCCGGGACGAAATACACGCCGCCGTTGTCGGAGACCGATTCGGCGGCGGCTTCCGATTCGGCGGCGCTCGCCAGGAGTCCCAGCCCGTCGCGGAGCCACTGCACGGCCGCGCCCGCGACGAACGCGCTTCCTTCGAGGGCGTAGGTCGTCTCGTCTCCGAAGCGCCAGGCCACCGTCGCGAGGAGCTCGCCCGAGACGGGGACCTCCCGGCCGGCGTTGCAAACGAGGAAGAGGCCCGTTCCGAACGTCGCCTTCGCGTCGCCCGGGCGAAAGCACGCTTGCCCGAAGAGCGCGCTCTGCTGGTCGCCGATCGCGGCCGCGATCGGGATCTCGGCGCCGAAGACGGCCGGGTCGGAGGCGCCGAGGTCGCCTCCGGTCGGCGTGATCGACGGCAGCATCGACGGCGGAACGTCGAAGAGCGCGCAGAGCTCGGGGTCCCAATCTCCCGAGCGCAGGTCGAAGAGAAGGGTGCGCGACGCGTTCGAGGCGTCCGTCGCATGGCGCCGGCCCCCCGTCAGGTTCCAGAGCACCCAGCTGTCGACGGTCCCCGCGATCGCACTCTCCGGCAGAAGCACGTGCTCGCGGATCCACCGGAGCTTCGACGCGGAGAAATAGGGATCGCCCGGGAGGCCGGTCCTCCGCCGCAGGAAGGCGGAATCGAGCGTTCCGCAGAACTCCGCGGTGCGCCGGTCCTGCCAGACGATCGCCGGGCAGAGCGGAACGCCCGTCTCCCGATCCCAGACGACGACGGTTTCGCGCTGGTTGGCGATGCCGATCGCGGCCACGTCGCGCGGGTCGACGCCGGCAAGCGCCTCGCGCGCCGCGGCGAGACAGCCGTCGCGGATCTCGAGCGCGTCCTGTTCGACCCATCCGGGGCGGGGGAACGAGACGGGCAGCTCCCGGTAGGCGCGGGCGACGACCCGCATGTCGCGGTCGAAGAGCATCGCGCGGTTGCCGGTCGTCCCGGCGTCGATCGAAAGGACGAAGCGCGGGGGCATCGGCGGGGATCGTACGACGACCGGCCGCGGCGCGACAGGGCGCGGTTCGCCCGCGCCGAAAAAAAAGCCCCGGCCGGAGCCGGGGCGGGAGATTCGCCGGCGTGAGGGAAAAGCGTTACTTCACGCACCCCTTGTTCGCGTTGGACCACTCGTATTGATAGCCGTAGCCGCCGTCGACGAACGGCGCCGGGCTCCAGGCGCACTTGTCGTCGGCCTCGTAGCCGCTCCGGTCCCACCAGGCGTTGACCGGATCGGTCACCGCCTCGCGGGTTTCGTGGCAGGCGAAGTGCTGGGCGTCCTGGACCGTCGTGAAGCCGGAGGCGTGGCAGCCGGAGCAGCTCGGATACGGCTCGATCGAGTACTTGATCGTGTGGCCGCCGCTCGAATAGCTGCCGTGGTAGGCGCAGTAGTAGAGATTCGGGCCGCCGCACGACGTATAGCTGCCGTCCGAGGAATAGGACGTCGGCGGGATGAACACCTCGTAGATCGCCTCGTTGTCAAACGTGTGGTTCGACAGGTACTTGTTCACTTCGCCCTGGACCGCCGAGTCCGTGACGTTCGTCGGCGGGTTGGACGAGTCGTAAGAGTCGCCCGCGGAAAGAAGCGAGCTCAGGCCGATGTACCGGGTGCTCCCCGTCGTGGTGTCGTAGTACTGGGTGATCACGCCGAAATGCGAGTTCGTCCCGAACTGCGAGAAGAAGCTGTTCATGGACGAACGCTCGTTCGCGCCCGTGCCGCTTCCCCAGTAGCTCCCCCAATAGATCGGAACGACGTGGGCCGCATAGAGAATGTCGCCGCCGTGATAGCTGAGGTTCGCGCCGTGGCCGCCGCGCGCGAAGTGCTCGGCCGCGCGGGCCTTGGTCGGGTATTCGTTGACCCAGTGTCCGTTGACCTCTCTTCGCTCGGCCAGCGCGGCGGTGGCGAGCGCGAGCGAGAATCCCAAAGCGAGCAATTTCTTCATCGCGGAGTTCCTCCTCTTCCCGATTTGGCGAGCGCGGGATTGCGGGGCGCCATTGGCGCCCGGTCCATGCAATTTTTCTGCCTTGAGCCGTGTTCCCGGGCGGCTCGCGGCCAGGGAAAGGCCCCGTGGCGGCTTGGAGAAAGGAAAAGGCCCCGGCGAACCGGGGCCTGAAAAAATCGATGTCGAAGGCTCTTACTTGACGCAGGCGTTGGCCGAGTTCGACCACTCGTACTGATACCCGTACCCGCCGTCGATGAACGGAGTCGGGCTCCACGCGCACTGATCGTCCGCCTCGTAGCCGGTGTGTCCGTTCCACCAGGCGTTGACGGGATCGGTCACCGCCTCGCGGGTCTCGTGGCAGGCGAAGTGCTGGGCGTCCTGGACCGTCGTGAAGCCGGAGGCGTGGCAGCCGGAGCAGCTCGGA
>DATFVB010000006.1 GCA_035260525.1 Thermoanaerobaculia bacterium | reverse complement strand
CCGTTGCGCCGGAGCGCACGGAGAAGGAATCCGGCCACGAGCGTCGCGCCGGTGGCGAACAGGATCAGGAAGACGGTCGCGTTCATTCCGGCGGGCGAACGACGATCAGCACGGATGCGGGAGAAGACCGGGCGACCCGCTCCGCCGTTCCGCCGAGCGCGTGCGGATGCCTCGTGCCGGTCAGACCGTGGGCTCCGACGACCACGAGCGACGGCCGGCGTTCGCCGGCGACCTCGAGGATCACCGAGGACGGCTTGCCCCGCGCGACCATGAGCTCGGGGCGGGGTCCCGGGCCGCTCTCGGCCCACTCCCGGAGGCGGCGGAGGGCGTTCTCCCGGAGAGTCATGAAGTAGTCGACGTCGGGGTTGTTCACCGCGAAGAGGTCGGGATAGGGAAAGCGGTCGTCGACGACGTGCAGGACGATCGCGGGGACTTTTTCGAAAGCGGCGACTCGCAGACCTTCGCGGATGACGACCGGCGCATAACCGGACATGTCCGCGCAGATGAGCACGGCCCCGGAATCGCCTGTTTTCATTCGCGCGGAGCGTACCATACCGTCCCGTCGCCGGAACGACACTCGCGGACCTCGGATCGTTCCGGCTCCCGCCGCGCGGACCTCCTCCCTGCGGTTACTCGGGAGACTTTCCGCGCGGCGGCCTCCGCGGCTCGGCCAAGAGGCCTCGACCGCTGCGGAGCCCGACAGGAGCGAACACAGTACCCGGCGTACCATCGCCGGAACGACGCTCGCCCCGCTTGGATCGCGAATGCTCCCGACGCGCGGACTTCCGGAGCCGTCATCCCGAGGAGTGGCTCGCCGCGCCGAAGCCTTGGCGAAGGCGCGCAGCGACGAGGGATCTGCTCGGGACCGGCGTCGCGGTACGATTGTGGCTTGCGGGCGGTTAGCTCAGCTGGTAGAGCGCCTGCTTTACACGCAGGATGTCGGGGGTTCGAATCCCTCACCGCCCACCAGACCGTCGCCGGTCGCGCAGGCGCTTTCGCGCTGGAACGCGCCGGCCTCCCACATCGCAAACCTCCTCCGCTCGGTAGCTCGTGCACTGACGTGCGCGGCGATCGGCGCGCTCGGCGACGACGCGCCGGCCGCATCGCGGCTGCGACTTCGTCGCACGCTGGATACCCTGCGCGGAGACTTTTCGCGATGTGACCTTCGCGGCTCGGGTCGGTGCCCTCGACCGCTTCGGCGCCCCGCGAGAGGAAATGAGGGTCCGAAGGTGATCGCGTTCGTGACGCTCTCGGGGCTCGCATCACGAAGCCGCCCGGCGCGAATCACCGAACCGGTTTCGCCGCCAGGGACGCTCGTCACGCCAAAGAAAAAGGGCGCCGCTCCGAAGAGCGGCGCCCGAATCACCGAGGCGTGAAACCGAATCAGTTCTTGTGGATGACGATGCTCCCTCCCGCGATCGCCTCCGGATTGGCGGAGTTGATGTCGTCGGAAGAGCCCGGCGAGTTGTCGTAAACGATGGCGTTGCCGGCGTTAATGTCCGAGATCTTGATGCGGAACTTGTCCACTCCGCCGCCACCGTTGATCTGGCCGTCCGTCGCCGTCAGGATGAAACCATAGTTTCCGGCGCCGTTGACGGTGCCGGTGCCTTTGTACTGGGCGAGCGGACCCGAGATGACGAGCCACTGGTAGACGTCGCTGTGGAAATTGAAGCTCGCGACCTGGAATTGGAACTCCGTCGAGCCCGTCGGGACCTTGGCCCCCTTCAAATACTTCGAGACGAACCCGAAGTTCGCCTTGCCGACGAGAGAGGCGTCGGCAGCGTAGGCGCCGGGCGGTGAGTAGATGAATCCGCCGCCGGTGACGAACCCGGCGTTCGGGTCGTAGACGACGACGAACTGGAAGACGCCCGGATCGCTCGCCGCGGTGCAATCGTCGGCCACCGTCACCGAGATCGTGTTGACGCTGGCTCCGGTGTAGGTATGAGTGTCGGAGCAGGTCGTCACTCCGGCAGCCACGGAGACGGACGACTGCGACCCGTCATCCCACGTGAAAGTGCAGGTGTGCCCCTGAAGTCCGGTGTCCGTGAACTGCGCCGTGACCGTCGCGGGAGTGCCGATCGCCAGCGGCACCGTCGGGCCGGTGACGCTCGTCACCACGGGCGCATCGTTGGAAACCGTGAACGTCGTCGAGCACGAGCTCGAGTTCCCGACGGCGTCCGTGACCGTGAACCCGACCGTCGCGACGCCGGGGGCTTCCGGCGTCCCGGGGGCCGGCAACTGAGTGATCACGAGCGAGCCCGCCGGGGTGCAGTTGTCGACCGCGGAGAGCGATCCTCGCAGATCCGGCACCGCGGCCACGCATCCCGTTCCCGCCAGGGCGCTTGCGGCCGGCGGGCAGGTCAGGATGGTCGGAGCGATCGTGTCCTTGACGACAACCGCCTGATTCTGGGTGGACACGTTGCCGTGGCCGTCGCTGTAGGACCAATGGACCAGATACGTTCCCTGCGCCGAATACGTCGTCGGGTCTGCCGTCGTCGCCGTCACCTGCCCCGCGCAGTTGTCCGTCGCCGTCGGCGCCGTCAACGTCACCGAGCACTGTCCGTCCGCCTCCGGCAGGTTCGCCACGTTCGGAACCGGAGCAACCGTGTCCTTGATGACCGCGGTCTGAACCTGGCTCGACGTGTTTCCGTGCCCGTCGTCGTAAGTCCAATGCACCGTGAACGTCCCCTGGCTGTTGTAGCTCGTCGGGTCCGCCGTCGTCGCCGTCACCTGCCCCGCGCAGTTGTCCGTCGCCGTCGGCGCCGTCACCGTCACCGAGCACTGGCCCGTCGCGTCCGGAAGCGAGGAAACGTCGGGAACGGGCGCGATCGTGTCGTGGACCTTGACGTTCTGGTTCTGGGTGGCGGTGTTGCCCGCGGCGTCCTTGTACGTCCAGTGGACGAC
>DATFVB010000005.1 GCA_035260525.1 Thermoanaerobaculia bacterium | reverse complement strand
GATTCGACCCGATGCGCAAGCTCCTCGTCGAGAGGAAACCGGCGAACACGCCGCGGCCGGCTGCGAGCGTCGGGCCCTCGGGAACCCTCGCGGTCGGCTCGACGACCCTGGAAACCCCCGAACGGCTCGTATACAAGGTCGACCTATCGCAGGACCTCTGGATTTACCGCCCGCAGTCATGGGATCCCTGGTGGCGGGCGACGATCGACGGGAAGACGGCGCCGATCATCCGGGCCAACGGCGTCTTCTCCGCCGTCGTCGTGCCGAAGGGGGACCACCGCGTCGTCTGGCAGTACCGGCCCTGGCCGTTCTACGTTGGGGCAGCGATCTCGGCAATCGCGCTCGTGACGCTCCTCTTCCTCGCGCTGGCAGGGGAGCCGATCGTGATGACGAGGAGGACGTGAGAATTGATCTCTGTTGGAGCGGATCCACCTCTCCCCTGGAGGGAGAGGTCGCCGCGGAGCGGCGGGTGAGGGGGGGACACCCTCACCCGCCCGCCTTCGCTCCTTTGGAGCTACGGCGCGGCGGCCTCTCCCATCGAGGGAGAGGCGGAATGCGCTTTGCGTCCCGCTCGGAGGAGGATGGCACGCAATGAGGGATTGCCGGTGACGCCCCTCCTCATTCCCGTCGCCGCCGTCGCCGGACTCCTCGTCGGGAGCTTCGTCAACGTCGTCATCCACCGCGTCCCGCTCGGCCGCTCGATCGTCTTCCCCGGCTCGCACTGTCCGCGGTGCGGCGCGCCGATCCGGGCCTTCGACAACGTTCCCGTCGTCTCGTGGCTCTTTCTCGGGGGGAAGTGCCGGACCTGCCGCGGGCCGATTTCGCCGCGGTACCCCTTGATCGAGCTCGCGAACGGATTCCTCTGGCTCGCGGCCGCGCGCGCGGCCCTCTCGCCGGTCGATTTTGCGGCGGCGGCGATCTTCTCGTCCGCCTGCCTCGCGCTCGTCTTCATCGACTTCGACTGGCAGATCCTGCCCGACGCGATCACGCTGCCGCTCGCGGCGGCCGGGCTGGCGTTCTCGTTCTTCTCGCCGCGCCTGGGCTGGAAGCAGTCGCTGGCCGGGATCGTCGCCGGGGGAGCGTCGCTCTGGCTCGTCGCGTTCGTGTACGAGAAGACCACAGGGCGCGAAGGAATGGGGCTCGGCGACGTGAAGATGCTCGGCGCGATCGGCGCGTTCACGGGTGTTGCGGGAGTGATCACGACGGTGCTCTTCGCGTCGCTCGCGGGAAGCGTCGTGGGCCTGCTCCTGATGGCCGTGAAGGGAGGCGGCTGGAAGACGCGGCTTCCGTTCGGCGTCTTCCTCGGTGCCGCCGGCGTCGCCGCGTTTTGGGCGGGGACGCCGCTCTGGGTCTGGTACCGCGGACTCTTGAGATGAGCGCCCCAGATCACCCTCACCCGGCTCGCTTGCGCTCGCCGGCCTCTCCCATCGAGGGAGAGGCGGAGAAAATGCGGTTGCCGGCTTCCCTCATCCTCGCGGCATTCGCGCTCCAGGTGCTCCTCGCGTTCCACATCCGCCTCCGCGCGTGGCCGGAGACGCTCGTCCCGGCATGGCTCGTGTCGCGCGGATGGATGCTCTACCGGGACGTCAAGTTCGCGCACGCGCCGCTCTGGATCGGAATCGAGGCGTTGGTCGGCGGCGCGCTGGGTTTCAACGCTTTGGCGCTCCGCGTCCTTTCGCTCGGTCCCGCGGTCGTCGCGCACGCCGCGCTCTGGATGGCCGGTTTCCGGCTCCGCTGGCGGCTCGGGGCGCGGATCGGTGCGTCGCTTTTTTTCCTCGCGACGTTCTATCTCTGGGACGGAAACGCGGTCTATCCCGACGTCGCAATCGCGGCGCTCGCGATTCCGGCATTCCTGGCTCTGAGAAAAAGGACGCCGCGCGGCGTGGCGGTCGCGGGTCTGCTGTTCGGCGCCGCTGTGGCGATGAAACAGCCGGCCGTGCTGGCGCTGATCGCCGCAGCGGTGTGGGTGGCGGCGGAGACCCGGCTCTTTCTCTCGAGGTTTCTCCTCTTCGCGGCGATCCCGCTCGCCGCTTGCGCGTCGGTCTTCGCCGCCGTAGGCGGGCTGCGCGAGATGCTCCTCTGGACGGTCGCCGTGCCGCTGCGCGACTATCGCGGCCGAACGAATCTGCCGATCGGCGAGGCGCAGGTGCCGTTCGTCCTGCTCGGAGGGCTCGTCCTGGTGGTCTACGGGATTCTTTCGCGGCGCAAAACCGGCGAGCGCGAGCGGTCAACCAGCCTGCTCGCGCTCCTGACGCTGGCGTTCGCCACGATGGCGTTCCCGAAGTTCGAGCTCGTCCATCTGGTGCCGGTCGTCCCGCTGCTCGCCGTCGCGGCGGGCGAGACGTTTGCGATCGCGGGAAGGGCGGCGGGGGTACTCCGTCTCGCCGCGGCGATTCCTGCGATGGTGATCGTCCTCGACGCCGCGTTCCTGGCGACGGATACTTCCGCGGGAGAGATCTCGTTCTGGAATTCCACGGCCGACGACACGATCGTAAGGAACCTGGCGGCGCTTCCGCCCGCGCCCCTCTACCTTTACGGTCCCGACCAGAACCTTTTCATCCGGTCGGGTCGGGTCCCCCCGGGCCGGCTCTACGCCAACCCCGGTCTCTGGTTCCAGCTTCGAGCCGACGATCTCGAACGGCGGCAGATCGAGGTTCTGGGGGCACACCCGGAGACGATCGTGCTCTCGTCGGGTGAGGGAAGCATGGAGACGGGGGACGCCGGAAGTCGGCTGCGCGGATTTCTCCTCGAGAGCTATCGCGTGGAAGAACGATGGGGCGGTGCCGCTCGATTGGCCCGGAAACCGTCACCGTAGGTGCCGGACGTCAGCGGATTCTCCCAGCAGGTTGCCGCTGAGCGGGTACGATCGAACGAATCGAAAACCGTGTGGGGCGAGCTCTCCCGAGTGCTCGGGCAGTAGGTACGCGTAGTCGAATTGGCTCCAGTCGTTGGCTTGCGTGTCCCACGTGATCCACCACAGATGTCGGGTGGACCGGTAGAACTCGAGCC
>DATFVB010000004.1 GCA_035260525.1 Thermoanaerobaculia bacterium | reverse complement strand
TCGGAGTCGCCTCTGAAGGCTGCGGCTGGAACTACCGTGAGGCGCGGCCAGACATGCTGGAAGACGAATCCGGCGAGCCCGCCGGCGGTGAAGGCCTACCGGGAACGTACGTCGAGCCGCCGGCCGGCTCGCCGGACCCGTATAACGGCGCGTATCGCCGCGCATAACCGTCCACCGACAGCGGCCCCGGCCCGGCGATCAGCAGGAACAGACCGCCCGCGAGCATGCACCAGTCCGTCCGAGCCTCGTGCAGCGCCGCCCAGACGCCCTTGTCGACGAGCATCGGGATCTTCGTCGTCGCGATCGCGACGGCGATGTCGACGAGCAGCGGAATGACCGCCAGGCGCGTCGCGAGCCCCACGATCACGAGCGCACCGCAGACGATCTCGACCGCGCCCACGAACGGGGCCGAGAGGTACGGCACGGGAATGCCGATCTTCGCGAAACGTCCGGGACCGAGAGCATCGGGAAAGAGGAACTTCTGGATCCCCTCCGAGAGGAAGACGCCGCCGACGAGGAGCCGCACGAGGATCGTCGCCGCGGGCGCTGGCGGGGCGCTGACGAGCTTCACGGCCGCCGGGCTCCCGCGCCCGGAGGAGGCGGGGCCGTGAACCGTGCCAGGTCGGCCAGCCCGAGCGTCTTCTCGATTCCCGAGATCTTCTTCTCCGCGTCCTCGAATCCGTCGTGGCCGAACATCTTCTTCTCGATCTCCTCGAACCGGTCTCCCTGCTCGTCGAGCTGCTTGTTCGTGAAGGCCATCTTCCAGGCCGGGAACACGATCGTGTCCTCGCGCGCCGCGTGGTTCTCGTACATCCGGTCGAGCGCCTCGAAGACGCCGGCGAGCTCGCCCCCCGCGGAGGCGGAGAGCTTCCCGCCGCGGGTCGCCGAGAGCACGTAGTCGGTGATCTCGCGTCCTCGCCGGTGCTGCGCCTGCAGGACGTCGGCGTACGCGCCGGCCTCGCCCCCGCGCTTTCGCACGACGGGGAAGATGTGCTGCTCTTCGAGGAGCTTCTCGTGGTACTCCTCGCCGAACGCGCGGAAGAGGAGGGCGGCGTCGCGCAGCGCCGCGGCGTCGATCTCGGCGGCGTTCGTCCGGAGCCGCGGCGCGGTTTCCCGGTAGACGAGGAGGATGCGCCGGAGGATGCCGTGCTCGCGCATCAGGTCCTCCGTCGCGGTGACTTCCGGCTCGGCTTTCTCCTTCGGCGCGTTGTTCTTCTTCGCGGCTCCCGGCAGCGGCAGCGCGAGCGCCACTCCCGCGGCGAGGGAGCCGCGGAGAAGCGCGCGGCGGGAATCGAGGTCGTTCATCGCTGCTCCTTTCGATCCGGTTTCCATCATGCCTGCAAGAAACGTGCGTAAGCCGCACGACGTTGCATTGAAGTCCGTTGTCGAGATCGTCGACTATTACTGAGGAGGATTCATGACCCGTCGGCGCCTTTTTCCCCGCCTCTCCCCGCGGGAGAGGCCGACGAGCGAAGCGAGACGGGTGAGGGAACCTTCGCGTCACGTGGGTGCCCCGCCGTGCTAAAATACCCTTCGATCTTTGAGGGGGCGAAACGGTTTCGACGGGGTCGCCTGGTCGAAACGTCGCATGCCGAGGTTCACTCGCCTCGTAAAATAGGGTGAAAACAATAGTTGCGAACAGCAACCTCGCACTGGCTGCCTAATTAACACTTAGGACCAGCCACGTCCTTCCCGGAGCGCGCCCATCGCGCTGGAAAAGGGCGTCGCAAACATGGGCTCATCCCGAAGGGGTCCCCGGACCTGAGGGAGACATTCAATTCGGGGTAGGGTCGGCGCGTTTGGTTCCTCTTTGAGCGCCGGCCCGAGATCAAAGAGGAACTGAGCATGGAGTGGCGTTTCGATTCACTTCTCCGGACGCGGGTTCGACTCCCGCCGCCTCCACCATCCTCCTTCGCACTTCGAAGCCCATCATGAGGGTTGTGCTACGGAGGACAAGTCCTCTCAGACGTTGAAAAAGCCGCGACATGCGAAGGAGGGCAGGTTGAAATACGTCTATCTTCTTCGCTCGCGATCCCATCCCGCGAAGGTCTATACAGGCCTGACAGACAACCCGACGCGGCGGCTCGAGGAACACAACACAGGTAAGTCCCAATTCACCGCGCGGCACGTCCCGTGGAAGATCGAGGTCACGATCGGTTTCGAAGACGAGCAGCGCGCGGCAAAGTTCGAGCGTTATCTGAAAACCGGATCAGAAATAGCGTTCGCCCGAAAACATCTCTACTAGCAGGCTGCTGAAAAAGGGTCCGTAGCGGGGTTGCGAGCGCCGCGGGCTCGAATGTAAGACGCCGCGCCTCGGGCGTGTCCGGCCGCATCGTCTAGGTGCGGGAACGAAGCAGTCGGGCCTGCGCCGCCGCAACCTTCTGGTGGCGCGAGTCTTGCCGTTCGCGCGTAAAAAAGATCCGGCGCCAAACCTCGTCGAGCTGGAGCGCCGCGCCGTCCTGCGAGCGATCGGCAAGACTCGTGACACGCCGCCCGGATTCGTTTTTCAGCAGCCTGCTAGACGGGCAACTGGCCGAATCGGCGGCCCAAGCTGCGCGCAGTCCCTTCCGCTCCCGCGACGCGAAGTCCTTGAGAGAACACAGCTAGCGGGCTTGCCACAATCCCATGGCATAATCGATGCCATGAAACATGCCACGAAGAACTTCCACCTTCCGCTTCCGGAACCGACCTATCGGGAGCTGCGTCGCGAAGCGGAACGGGAGGGACGCCCGACGACGACCGTCGCTCGCGAGGCGATCGAACGGTGGCTGGAGGAGCGCCGGCGAAGCGAGCTCCACGAAGCGATCGCCGACTACGCGGCCGACCGCAAAGGCTCGGCGGATGATCTCGACCGCTCTCTGGAGAAAGCCGCCGTGGACCATCTTCGGAAGCGCCGTACGTGAAACGCGGCGACGTCTGGTGGGCCGAGCTGCGGCCGAGATCCGGTTCCGAGCAACGCGGTCGGCGGCCGGTGATCGTCGTTTCGCACGATGCGTTCAATGAATCTCCGGGGTGGCAGTCGGTGATCGTCGTCCCTCTCTCGACGTCGGGCGCCCAGGGCAGGCGAGGTCCCACGGCGATTCCGGTCCCTGCGCGCGGAACGGGGCTCGAACGAGACAGCATCGCGCTGTGCCACCAGGTCACGACGCTCGACCGCTCGAAGCTGAGCCAGCGTGTCGGCGCGCTTCCCGTGGACGTCGTCGCCGCGCTGGACGTCGGCCTTTCGGCTGCCCTTTCCCTCTGACGGCTTTCCGGCGCGTATCTCGCCGAGTACGCCGACTACCGCATCGCGCTCGACCGTCTCCATGACCGGGGTGATCGGATCGTCTCGGGAGCGGAGCTCCGCAAGGCGCTCGGCCGCGGCAGGAAACCAGCGCGTCGCCGCGGCTGATCGGTCATCGCAAGGACATCTATCGGTCCCGGTAGCGATTTCCCCGGTTTGCCGCGCCCTCCCCTCAGAGCGGCGGGCCGCCGCCCGCGGCGCTGCCGCGCCGTCCACGGAGGTCCGAGAGCTTCTGCCGCTGCGCTTCCGTCAGCGTGTTCTTGATCCGGATCATCAGGGACAGCTGGGTCCGCTTGATCTCCCGCTCGGCGGCGAGCACACGATCCACCTGATCGAGCGCCTTCGCTTCGTCGATCGACGACGCGTCGACGAGCTTCTTCAGCTTCTCGACCTCCGCGGCGAGCTTCCACTGGCGGTCGACGAAGACCGACTGCGCCTTCTGGATCGCCTCCTGGATCGCCTTGCGCTGCGCGTCCTGAAGCCCGATCTCCTCCTGGTGCTCCATCACGAGCTCGGGCGGGAAAAACGACCGGCCGAGCGGGTCGTCGCGCATCCCCGGCCCCGGCCCGCCGGACGCCATTCCCGGTCCGCCCGGCCCCGGAGGGCCGCCGGGGCGGCCCGGCTGAGCGGCGAGGACAGCCGGGATCGACATCGTGAGCGCGAGGGCGAGGGCTCGGAATTTCTTCATGGCTTTCTCCCTTCGTTCGCGTTCTTGGTGGCGGACGCGAGGCTTTCGTATGACACCGCGTCGTACGACGTCGACGAGAGGATCTCGTCTCCCGGCGTTTCGAGCAGGAAGTCGGTCGGCGCGGACCAGCTCGCGATCGTGACGGTCGAAGCCGCGCGTCCGGCAGGCGGCGCCGCCTGGCGATTCGACCACTGCAGCGACGCCGCCGCCGCGATGACGACGACCGCTGCAACCGCGGCGAAGACGAGAGGCCGGCGGACGCGCCGAGGCTGTCGCGCGTTCTCCGCCGGCCGCCGGAACGGCGGCGCCGATCGTTCCTCCGCGCGGGCGAGCTCCGAGAAGAGCCTTTTCAGCTCGCGATCGTCGATCTCGTTCATGGTTTCTTCCTTTCCGATAGCAGTGCGAGCAGCCGCTTCTTCGCGCGGTGATAGTGAATTCGGCCCGAACCCGCGCCGATCCCGAGCGTTGCGCTCGCCTCCTCGACCGTCAGGTCGTGCGAGAAGACGAGCTCGAGCATCTGGCGCTGCCGGCGCGGGAGCCGGCCGAGCACGCCCCTTAGCCTGGCGGCGTCCTCGGCGCGTCCGGCCGAAGCCAACGGATCGGGTCCCCGATCGGCGAACGCTTCCGGGATCCCGCCGTTGCGCGCCATCAGCCGCCGCCAGAAGCTCCGCCGTTCTTCCGCGGCCGTTCTCCGGATCACCGCGAAGAGCCATGTCTTGAAGCTCGAGCGCCCCTCGAACCGCGCGCGGCCGTCGAGCACCTTCAGGTACGCCGCCTGCAGCGCGTCTTCCGCCTCGGCGCGGTCTCGCGCGCACGACAGCGCCCACCGGAAGCTCGCCGCGTGCAGCGCCTCGAGCTCTCGTTCCAGGTCCTCTCGTTCCATCGCAATGGCCGTGCTCACGGTTCCTCGGGGTTCTTGGTGTCCGGAGAGTCGGTTTCGTATGACAGGGGAGGAGTTTAGCGCCGGGGCGTTCCCACCGAGACGATCGGCAGGATGAATAAAGCCGCGCCGGAAACGGGATGACAACTCGTGCGAAAATCCCGCGCGCGGAGGGGAAACGATGAAGATGCTGATCGGCCGGCTCGGTGTGGGTGTCGTTGTCGCGGCGTTTCTGGCGGTGGCCGCCGCTCGCGGAGAGAAGGAGTCCGCTCCCGCGGCGTCCCGGACGTTCGCGTTCACGTACGACGTCGCGTTGACCGGGCTGCCTGCCGGGGCCAGGAAAGCGAGGATCTGGATTCCCGAGGCCGTTTCCGGCGATAGCCAGACGGTCACGCTCGAAGGCACGACCGGGCCCGTTCCGACCGTCGAGACCCGCGATCCCGAATACGGAAACCGAATCCTGTACGCGGAGCTGGCCAATCCTTCCGTAGCGTCCGCGCACTTCACGATCCGCTACCGCGTTACCCGCCGCGACTACGCCGGAAACGACGCCGCGGTTTCCCCGGAATCCGTCGCCCGCTTCCTCCGCGCGGACCGGCTGGTGCCGATCGACGGCCGCATGAAGGCGCTTGCCGACGAGATCGCCGGCGGCCGGCGGGAGCCGGTCGAGATCGCGCGCGCCCTGTACGACTACGTGTTCAAGAGCCTGCGGTACGACAAGACCGGGACGGGATGGGGCCGCGGCGACGCCGTCTGGGCGTGCGACGCCCGGCGCGGCAACTGCACCGATTTCCATTCCCTCTTCATCGCGCTGATGCGCGCCGAGAAGATCCCGGCGCGCTTCGAGATCGGATTTCCGCTCCCCGCCGCGGCCGCGGAGGGGGAGATTCCCGGCTACCACTGCTGGGCCGAATTCCACGTGGACGGCCGCGGATGGATTCCGGTCGACATCTCGGAGGCCTGGAAGGCCCCGGGCCTCCACGACTATTTCTTCGGCCACCTCGACGCCAACCGCGTGCAGTTCTCGATTGGCCGCGACATCGTGCTCTCGCCGCGCCAGCAAGGGGAGCCGCTGAACTACTTCGTGTATCCCTACGTCGAGGTGGACGGGAAGCCCTCGGCGGCGACGACGACGCTCACCTTCCGGAACGTCGGATGAGGCGGCGGGCGCCCTCGGACGGGCGCCCACTCGAGGGCCGCGTAGTTTATGTTGTAGATCTGACCCCCAACTGAGACTCAGGAGGCGGAATCCAACTCTTTTGGTGTTACGGGCCGGGCCGGCAGCAGATCACCATCATCGCCATCACGGCCCATCCATGAGCGGCGACTGGCGGCGGATACGCCGCCGCTCCGCCTCGCCGCCGCTCCGACTCGCGACTAGCCGACTCATGACTGCGCCGCGCCGCGCCGCGCGGCGCGTCTACCTCGCGACCACCAGCGTCGTCGGCGTCGGAGTCGGGTGGAACGAGACCGACGAGAAGCCGGCTTCCTTCAGCCACGACTCGTAGTCGGACCGGGTCCACACGGAGCCTTCCTTCGTCCGCAGGAGCATCGTCGAGTTGAACATCAGGGCGAAGGGATGGCCGGTCCGGTCGTCGGAGAGCACCAGGTCGCCCACGATCAGCGCGCCGCCGGGCTTGATCGCCTTTCGAAACTTCCGGAAGACCGCGACGTTGTCGCGGGGCGGCTCCTGGTGGGCGATGTTCGAGTAGATCCCGAAGTCGTAGCGGGCGGCTCCGAAGTCGGTCGTGTGGAAATCGCCGTCGATCGTCTCGAACCGCTCTCCCAGGCCGGCCTTGCCCGTGATGTCCCGCGCGATCCGGTTGACGTTGGCCCAGTCGAGCTGGGTGAAGCGGGCTTCCCGGTTCGCCTTTCCCCAGATCACGGCATAGATCCCGGACCCGCCCCCGACGTCGAGCACGGAGATCGCTCCCGCTTTCGCGACGCCGAGCGTTTCGGCGGCCGCCTGCGCGACCGGCGCCGTGAGCCCCGCGATCGCCGGGACGAGCAGCTCCCAGAACGGATTCTCGGCCTCGTCGGCCGTTCCCTCGGGGGGAGTACCCGTTCGCACGACCTCCGGAAAGCGGGTCCGGAGCGCCGCTTCGGCGAGGTTCACCCGTGCGAAGGCGCCCATGAACGCCGGCCTCCCTTCGACGAGGAATTGCGAGGCGAGCGGCGTGTTCCCGTATCCGCCGCCCTTCTTCTCGACGAGCCCGAGGCCGAGCAGTCCGTCGAGCAGGGCCTGGGCGCCCCGCCCCGAGAGACCCGCCCTTCCGGCGAGCTCCTCGGCGGACATCGCGCCCTCTTCCAGGCGAGCGAAGGCGCGGTGCTCCACCGCCGCGGCCAGGATCGAACAGGCCCACGGTCCGATGGAAATCTGCATGATCGGTTCGGGCGATAGCTCCATTTTTCCTTCCTCCGGCCCGAAATCTTATCGTCGTCCGCGCAGTTCCGACGCAGCGCGCCGCGCGGCCGACGGTGCCGGCGGAGGGCGCCCGCTGTAGGGCTACGGTTCTCTCTTCAAGACCCCCCCGGGGGGGGCCCCCCGCAGCGGTCGAGGCACAT
>DATFVB010000003.1 GCA_035260525.1 Thermoanaerobaculia bacterium | reverse complement strand
CGGCGCGGCGGGGATCGGCGCGCGGTACGCGGGGCGCGCGCTCGAGGTGACCGGCTCCCGCGATGCCGCTCCGGCCGCCGTGCTCCCGACGCGCGCCGATCACCGCATCGTGATGGCCGCCACACTCCTCGCGTTCGCGCGCGGCGGATGGGTCGAAAGCCCGCGCGCGGTCGAAAAGTCATACCCCGGGTTCTTCCGCGACGTCTTCGGGATATGATCCGCTCGCTTTCACAATCGACGTTCGAATGTTTGCGCCGGCCGCTGACACCGCCTTGCCGGACGATCGGATCCTGTTGCCGATCGACGACTCTCTCTCCGCGCGGCGGCGCGCGGTGGGGTTCCTCGCGCTCGAGCATCCGGTCCTCCCGCGGTTCGCGGAGATCGTCAGCGGTCCCGGGGGCCTCGCGGCGGCCTTTCGACGCCGCGAGGGAACGCCTCTGGCGGTCGTCCGGAACTCGCGCGAGACCGCCGCGGCGCTCTTCGTCCAGGCCGTCTCGGCCGCGCTCTTCCTCGGGGCGCGCGGCTTCCCCCTCGAGCGATCTGACTTCGATCACGCTCTCGTCGAGGTGTGGGACGGGTCGCCCCACCTCTGGCTCGCCCGGCCGCCGGCCTCCGTTTCGGCCGAGCCCGCGCCGGCGGAGCCGCCGACCGCCCTTCTCGCGGCCCTCGTGCCGCTCTTCTTCGGGCGCTCGTCGCGGGGCGCGCCGCGCATCGACGCCCCGGCGCGCCGCCTCCTCGACCGGTGGCTCGATCCGGTCGCCGCGCCCGGACGGCCGGACGCCGCCCTCGTCGAAGTCTTTCGCGCCTTTCCTTTCCTGACGGGCGAGCCCTTCGCTTCGGTTCGCCGGCGCTGCGTCGGTTACGAGCCGCGGGGATTCGACGCCTCCGAGCGGCTCCATCGCGCGCGGGTGGACCTCGCCGCGCGGCGCCTCGCCGGGCGCGGCGCTTCGATCTTCCATCCCGGCCGGAGCGCGCTGATTCCGTACGAAGCGCTCCGCGCCTCGCTCGGGCTCGAGGACGCGGATCGCCGGCGCGAGGCCGTCGAGAAGGCCCTCGAGGAGCGCGCCGCCGCCGAGACCGACTGGATCCGCGTCGATCGCGGCGAGTGGGACGAGGCCTCGCTCGCCCTGTTCGACGACTGCGCGGCCCGGCAGGGCATCGCCGTCGCCGAACGCGGCGCCGACGGCGCTCCGGCTCGCCCCGACGAGCTGCGCTCGGCCGTCTGGATCGCGTCGCCCGACCTCGCGTCGTCGGTCGCCGTCTACGAGGCCCTCGGGGCGATCCTCGCGCGCAGGCCCTCGCGCGTCCGGGCGGCGGTCGCGCGGTTCGTCTCCTCTTCCGATTACGGGGCCTTCCTCTCGCGCGGCACGGTGTCCGACGCGATCCGCGAAGCCGACGCGGAATCGGCGGCCCGCGAGCTCGCGGGGATGTCGCGCGACGAGCGCCGCGCCGTCGGCGTGTTCCTCGCGCACCCGGCCGGAGCGACGCGCGCCGAGGTCGACGCCCTCGAGGTGTCCGGCGCGTTCGGCGGCGCCGCGGGTCGCCTCGCCGCCCGCGGGTGGATCGCGGAGGACGCGGCCGACGGGCGGTGGCGCACGGCCGACGCTTCCGCGCGCGCCGACCTCGTATCCGCGTTCGCGCCCGAAGAGCGGCGCGCGTTCGCCGCGCTCTGGCTTTCGTCGGTCGCCGATCCGGTGTGGCGGTGCGTGCTCGCGCTCGACTCGGACCGCCCGGAGGTCTTCGCCGCGGAGTCGGATCGCGTCCTCGGCCACCGGCCGGCCGTGCCCCGACCGCGCGCTCTCGATCCCCTGGTCCAGACCGCCGCCGGGGCGTGGGGCGCCCGCGCGCCGGCGGCGGTCCGGTATTACCACGCGGACCGGCTCGCCGAGCTCGGCCTCGAGAGCGAGGCGAGGGAGCTCTGGGAGAACCTCTCGGGGGAGTCGGGTTGCGGCTGGGCGCGTCACGCGCTCGCGCGGCTGGCCCGTCTCTCCGAGGCGGAAGGGGACGCGAACCTCGCCGGGCAGCGTTGGAGACGCATCGCGGAGGACGCCGCCGCATCCGCGGACGACCTTTCCGCCGCGAGACGGGCCCTCTCCCGCCTCGCCGCGGCCGAAGGGCGATTCGAGGACGCCGAGGGGCTGCTCGATCGCGCCGAAGAGGAGACGGGGCTGTCGGAGGAGGAGCGGCTCGAGATCGTGCTCGCGCGGGCGGCGCTCCACGGGATGCGGGGAGACGGAGAGCGCGAGCTCGCGGCGTACGCGGAGCACCGGAGGAGGATCGCCGCCTCCGGCGAGCGCGTCCAGTTCCGATTCCTTCTCGGAGAGGGGACCGCGCTGTCGAACCGCCGGGACCACCGCGCCGCCGCGGTGCGGTTCGCGGAAGCGCTCGAGGCCGCGCGGGAGCCGGAGGAGCGCGGAGCCGCCCTGATCGACCTCTCGGTCGAGACGTTCCTGCTGGGGGACGCCGCGGAAGCGGAGCGCCGCCTCCGGGAGGCCGCCGCCTGCCTTCGCTCGGCGGGGAACGCGGCTCTCGGGCGCACCGCGACCGGGAACCTCGTGAACCTCCTGATCGAGATGGGCCGGGACGGCGAGGCCGAGCCGCTGATCGAGCGGATGCGAACCGAGGCCGCGCGGACCGGGGACGTCAAGGGGGCGATGCTCGCGCTCGCGTTCCGGTCGCGGGTGGACCTCCGCCGCGGCCGGTTCGCGCCGTCAACCGCGGCGCGCCGCGAGGCGTTCGCCCTCTGCGCGCGGCTGCGCGAGGCGATCGAGAGCCAGGAGCTCGAGATCGACGAGTCCGACGCTCGACTTTTCGCCGGGGACTTCGATGGAGCCCTCGCGTTCGCGCGCCGCGCGGCGGCGCGGAGCGACATGGCGGAGTGCCGCGAACGAGCTCTCGCCCGCGTCGCGGACCTCGAGAGGTGGGCCGCCGGCGCGATGCCGCCGGCCGGGGATTTCGAGGCGGCGTTCCAATCGTTCCCGGCGGCGGCCGCGGAGCGGGTTCTCCGCGCGCGGGCGTTCTTCGGCGCGGCCTTCGAGGCGTCGCACCCGGCGCTCGCGGCGCGCGCGCGAGAGGCGCTTCGCCGCGCCGGCCGCGAGGAGCTGGCCGACGCCATCCTGTCGCCTCCCGCGATCGCGGATCCCGCCCGGCTGCGGAAGCTCCGCGACCGGATCGGCGGGGGCGAGGTTCCGCTGCGCGTCGTCGAAGCCGACGGCGCGGTCGTCTGGAGGAGCCCGGGATTCGAGCGCGCCGCCTGGAGCCGGGCGCTCGCGTGGGGCGAGCCGGCGCTCACGCTCGAAGGAGACGGCCCGGAAGCGGACCTGACGGCGTTCCTCTTCGAGACGATGCGGAGCCGCGCCGACCTCGCCGTTTCGGAGACGATTCCGGAAGACGGGATCGCGCTCCTCCGGGCGAGCGGCATCGTGACGGCCGACCGCTCGATGGAAGCGGTGGGCGCGCGGCTGGCGCGGATCGCGCCGCAGAACGTGACGGTGTTCATCAGCGGAGAATCGGGCACCGGAAAGGAGCGTGTCGCGCGCGCCGTCCATCGGCTCTCCTCCCGGTCGGCGAAGCCATTCGTGGCGATCAACGTGGCCGCCTTTCCGGAATCGCTTCTCGAGGACGAGCTCTTCGGCCATGCGCGCGGCGCGTTCACCGGAGCGGACCGGGACCGCGTGGGCCTCTTCGAGGCGGCCCAGCAGGGGACGCTTTTCCTCGACGAGATCGGCGACCTCTCCCCGGCGCTCCAGGCCAAGCTGCTCCGGGTGCTCCAGGAGCGCGAGATCAAGCGGGTCGGGGAGAACCGCTACCGGCCGGTCGACGTCCGCCTCGTCTCGGCGACCGCCAGGCCCATCGAGAAGGCGGTCGAGGCGGGCGTCTTCCGCGAGGACCTCTACTACCGGATCAAGGTCGCGACGATCGACCTCCCTCCGCTCCGGCAGCGGGGCGGCGACGTCGCGCTGCTCGCCCGCCACTTCGTCGATCGCTACGCGGCCGAGTACGGGAAGGGGAATCTCCGCCTGGCACCCGCCGCCGTCGCGGCGCTGCGCGCGTGTCCGTGGCCGGGCAACGTGCGGCAGCTCGAGAACGCGATCATGGAAGCGGCCGCGCTCGCCGATCCGGGCTCGACGCTCGACCGCGCCGCGTTCCCTCAGCTCAAGGCGCCGGCCGAGGAGCCGACGGGGAGCTACCGGGAGCGGGTGGACGCGTTCCGACGGAGGACGGTCGAGCAGGCGCTCGCGAAGTGCTCGGGCAACCGCACGCATGCGGCGAGGGAGCTGGGGATGACGCGCCAGGCGTTGCTGTACTTGATAAGGGAGTTAGGTGTCCGCGGTTGAGAGGGGCGCGGCGATGCATCGAGCCGGGCGGGCGCGTGCGTCGCGACCCGCGGCCTAAACGTACGCCCCGGTACGCCGCGGCCGCGGGCTCGGGCGCCCGCATCCCGCCGGGCTCGCGCCTCGCCGCGCTCGAAGCGGAGTCGCTCTCGACGGCGATTTACGAACGGGAGGGCTTGCTACTCAGCCGGGTGCGTCATCGGAATTACTACAATATTCGGCGCATTGGTGAGTCCATTCTCGACAAAAACCCGCCGCGCTATCTGGTTGACGCTGGCGGTATTCGTCGAATACGTCACGTTCTCGAACGTACCGATCTGTCATTATTGGGCCTCCGACAGACGCACGAGGATCCTAACGATCGACCTGTATTGGCTTCGCCGCGTCCTTACGATCCCGTTTAAGGTCGTAGCGTGGCCGACGGCTTTCGTCTACAAAGTTATCGGTAGCCTCTTGCCGCCACCGCAGGTTACGGTCCATCGGCCGATCGCGCTGGCCGTCGTTCACGGAATCGAGCGGGTTCTCTGCGAGAACCCGCCTTGGGAGATCGTTCTGTTCGAAATTGTGTGCAACAGCCTACTTTGGTGAATCTTGATTTGGACAAGGGTGGATCTTGATTTGGAGCATTGCGCGACTCGTACGAGCGTCCCGGCGTACCTGAATGTGTTCGGATAACTTTCTGAGAGAGAAGCAAAGCGGCGGTAAACTTTGTATGCGCGGCTATTCCCCCGTCGAGGTCGCTCCGCCCTCTCTCTCCTGATCACCGGATTGCGGCGGGCTTCCACGCGGCGATCTTTCCTTCGAATGCGCTGGCCGCGACGGTGTACGGCGAGGCCAGATACATCTGTCCCGGCCCGGAGCGGCCGGGGAAGTTGCGGTTGATCGCGGAGACGGTCACCTGGTCCTTGCGCGTCGAGACTCCCGGCCCCGCGTTGATGCAGGCGCCGCAGGAAGGGTCGATCGTCTTCGCTCCCGCCTTCTCGAAGAGCGCCAGATACCCTTTCTCCTCGCAGTAGCGCTTGACGTCCTGCGAGCCGAACTGGATCCAGAACGTCACGCCGTCGGCGACTTTCCGTCCCCGGCGCACGGCCTCCGCGCAGACGGCCGCGTACATGTCCATGTCCGAGCGCTTCCCCGCCGTGCACGAGCCGCCGTAGGCGATCTCGATCGCCACGTCGCCGAGATCGGAGAGGGGCTTTCCGTTGCCGGGGTCTCCGGGGAGCGCGACCATGCTGTCGATCCGGGAGGCGTCGAAGACGAGGGTCTCGGACCACCGGGCGTCGGCGTCCGACGCGAGCCCCTCGCAGAGGCGCTCGGCCTCCGCCCTCGGCATCCCGCGGTGCGCGGCGAGGAAGTCGACCGTCTTCGCGTCGGGCGCGACGATGCCGGTGAACGCGCCGACTTCGGCCGCCATGTTCGTCATCGTCGCGCGCTCGTCGACCGAGAGGGCGCGCACCGCTTCGCCCGTGTACTCGAGGATCTTCCCGATCGCCTTTCCCTCCTTGACGTAGGGATGCGCGAGGATCGCGAGCATGAAGTCCTTCGCGGTGATGCCGGCCGGCTTCTCGCCGCGGATCTCGATCCGGACGGACTCCGGCACGGTCACGCGCACGTCGCGGGTCGTCCACGAGTTGAAGACGTCCGTCGTCCCGACGCCGAACGCGACGCACCCGAGCGCCCCGCTATGGGGCGTGTGGGAATCCGATCCGATGATGACCTGTCCCGGCAGCGCGTAGTCCTGGTACATCACCGAGTGGCAGATCCCCTCCGAGCCGCCGCTCGCGACCTCGCCGTGGAGCCGGATTCCCTGCTTCTCCGCGAACTCCGCCTGCCGCGTGGCGAGCTCGTTGGCGGCGTCGAGGAGCCCCGCGGCGACGCGGTCGGGCGGCATGACGTACTTCAGGAACGTGAGGTGGTCGCGGAAGAAGAGGATCGAAGCGGGATCGGAGACCTTCGCGTCGACGCCGAGATTCGTCTCGAAGAAGGAGGCCGCCATCGGCGTCACGTATTCGTGCGAGAAGCGGAAATCGGTGCGGACGAAGCCGGCGTCGCCGGGGCGCACCGACGGCACGCCGAGCCGCCCCGTCGCCGCGTCGGCGACGAAGTGCCGCGCGAGGATCTTCTCGGCGAGCGTCATGGGGCCGGGAGCGCTCGAAGGCGTCGGCGGGACGACTTCTCCCGCCAGACGCGCGACGTTGTAGGGGAACAGCCCGCCGCGCTCGACGATCTCGCGGGTGATCGCGTCCGCGTCTTTCGAGAACTCCGCGAGCGGGATCTCCTCGCCGCGCCGGATCCGGTCGAGCAGGCCGAAGTCCGTCGACGTGAGGACGCCCAGGTTCTGGCAGTTCTGGCGGTAGATCCGCTCGATGTTCTCGGCGATCACGAGACGGATTCCGGCGGAGCGTTCGGCATAGGGCGATTGCTCGCGCGAGGAGCCCTTGCCCCGGCGCTTTCCCGACACGCAGACGGAGAAACCGCCCGCGCGGATGTCCCCCTTGCCGATCGGCTTCTCGCCGCGGCAGGTGAGGCCGACGTACGGGTAGTCGCCGAGCCGTTCGTCGAAGTAGTAGCAGGTCCAGCCGGGCGTGATCTCGTCGGTCGAGATGTCGTCGCGGAGCGCAATCGTGGGGTTCCAGTCGAGATCTTCGCCGGCGAGCTGCCGGCGGATCAGGTCCGGGTCCTCGGTCAGGAAGAGGATGCGTCCGGGAAAACGAACGGTGCGCTCCGGCATTCGAGCCTCCGCTGCGATTCTATCGCTCGACATTCGCGAGTTATATTGGTTGCATGACCCCGGCGGTCCTGTTTCTCCTGGCCGCGGCGAAGGCGCGACCCGCGACGGCGCGGCCGGCGCCGAAGTCCGGCGTCGTCGTCATCGGCGAGAGCGGCCGACGCTTTCGCGGCGCGCCGATTTCCCTCGACCTGAAGGACGCCGATCTCGTCGACGTCTGCCTGTCGTTCTCGAAGATCGCCAGAGCCAACGTGGTCGTCGATCCGGGCGTCCGCGGCTCCGTGACGGTCAGGCTCGAGGACGTCCCGTGGGACCAGGCGCTCGACCTCATCCTGCGGATGAACGGCTACGCCATGACGCGCGAGCCGCGAATCATCCGGATCGGGAGGCCCGAGGCGCTCGCGCCCTGAGACGGTCTCCGCCCGGCGAGCCTATACTGCCTCCCGTGAACCGGCTCGTCGGTGCATTCTGCTCCGTCGCGATCACGCTCGCCGCGGTCGCGGGCGCCGCCTCGTTTCCGCCCGTCTCCTCGACGATCGTGACGATCAAGGGCGACTGGTTCGGCCACACGACGCCCGCCGTTCAGTACGTCGCCTATCGCAATTCCGGCGACACGTTCCGAATTCTCTGTCCGAGTCCGTGTCCCGTGGACCCCGACGTCATCGCCGCCTTCCACTCCGGCGTCGTCCAGGCCGTGAAACAGACGATCGCGTTCTTCGGCATCGACATCCTGCCCGAGCTCGAGCCGATCGATCTCCACATCGCCAACGACACGTGGTGCGGGAGCTATCACGAGGGCCTGACCGGCGACTCGGGCATCTATCCCTCTTCGAGCGGCCTGTCGACCGCGTACGGCTGCTTCTGGTACGCCGACCGCCCCGACTTCTTCGAGCCCTTTACCGCCGAAAACGTGTCTCAGGTTTCCTACCACCTCCTGACCGTCCACGAGTACACCCATCCGATCTTCTTCGTCCGGCATTTCTATTCGTACGAGGACTTCGCCAAGGCGTCTTCCTTCTTCGTGTCGGGAGTGGGCGGCGCGCCGCCGATCACTGATCCTTGCGACGACGCCCTGTACGAGATCGGCCAGGGCCGGCTGCCGTGGGCGCTCTGCCGGGACGCCGGATTCTCGTACGCCGACCTTCCCGCCGCGATGCACCAGCTCGATGCGCTCTACCACTCCGGAAAAGGGGCGATCGATCAGGGCGTCCCGCCGAAGACGTCCGTCTTCCAGTTCCGGACGATTTTGAACGGCGTCCTCGGCTCCGACACCCGCGACGCGTTCCTCGCCGCGCTGACCCCTCCCGCGCAGGTCGGGGACGACGCGCTCCTCCCGGCCGCCGGAGGCGTGGCGTGGTTGCTCGGCGGCGGAGTCGCGATCGAGCTTGCTCCCCATGCCGTCGCGGCCGACCGCGCGCTCCACGTGGGCGCGATCTATTTGCTCCCGACCGGAGCTTCCGTCCCGAACCTGGACTTCGATTCGATCTACAGCTTCACCCCGGCGACCGATTTCGCGAAGACGGCGATTCTCCGGATCAAGTACGACGCGTCGCTCCTTCCGACGGGTGTGCGGGAGGAAACGCTGAAGCTCTACCGGCTGGCGGGCTCCGCCTGGCAGACGGTGCCGGGCGCGCGGGTCGATGCCCTCCATTCCGAGATCGTCGCTCCCGTGACGTCCCTGGGCACGTTCGGATTCTTCGGCGCGACTTCCTCGCCCGTCGGGCGATCCCTTTTCCTCTCGGGCGTCGGGTCGATCAAAGGCGCGGGCGGCGCGGATTTCCGAACCTCGCTCCAGCTCCACAACGGCGGCCTCTCGGGGTCGAGCGGAACGCTGATCTTCCACGCGCCCGGCAATCCGGAGGACGGGAAGACGCTCTCCTATTCCCTCGGATACGGAGCGACGGCGACCTACGACGACCTGCTCGCGGCCTTCGGCGCGGCCGGACTCGGCAGCCTCGAGATCGTCCCTTCGTCCGGGCAGGCGCCGGTCGCGACCGCGCGGGTCTTCGTCGACGGCGGCCCGGACGGAACGTCGGGCTTCTCGGAGGAGGCCGTCAAGGAATCGGCGGCGCTCTCGCCCGGGGACACGGCCGTGCTCCTCGCGCCCTCCGATTTCGCGCTGCAGCGATTTAACGTCGGCGTGCGGCCGCTCGCTGAAGGCGTGACGCTTACGATCGTGACGCGGAATTCGGCCGGGACGGTCGTCTCCACGCGCACGCGGTCGTTTCCGCCGACCGTACTCGACCAGGAGACCGGCACGTCATTCGTGCCCGGCGTCGCGTTTTCGGGTAACGAGAGCCTGACGATTACCGTGATCGCGGGACGCGCGTTCGTCTACGGGGTCGCCGTGGACAACCGCACGAACGACACGAGCTTCCAGGCCGCGCGGGTCCTCGCGTTCTCGCCCGGCGCCGACGGCGTTGTCGAATACGTTCCGTCGGTCGGTTCGCTCGCGGGGGCGCACGGCGCGAACTTCCGAACCGCCCTCCAGATGCACAACGCTTCCCCGTCCGCCGTGGCCGGGGAGCTCGTCTATCACCCGACGGGAAGGCGGGCGTCGAGCGCCGATCCGTCGCTCCCGTATGCCATCGGTGCGGGTCAAACCGTTTCCTTCGCGGACCTCCTCCCGGCCATGGGCCAGACGGGCCTCGGCACCCTCGACGTCGTCTCGAGGACGGGCCCGCCGCCGCTCGTCCTGGCACACGTCTTCAACGACCTCGGCCTGGGAGGGACGGTCGGCCTCGCCGAGGAAGGCGCGTCGGTCTCCGACCTGCTGAGAGCGGGGGATCGTTCCGACCTGTTGATTCCCGATGACCTCTCGAAACGGCGCATCAACATCGGCGTGCGGACGTTCGACGCCGCGGTCCTCGCGGTCACGCTGTCGGACCGCAACGGCTTTCTCCAGGGACGACAGCCGTTGGCGACGAAATCGATTCCCGCGGGCGAATTCGAGCAGCTCCCTCTCGCCGACTTCCTCGACGGCGCCGCGCTCCCTCCGGGAGGATCGGTTCGCATCGAGATGATCGGCGGAGAAGCCCTGATCTTCGGCGCCGTCACGGACAATGTGACGAACGATTCGAGCTATCAGCTGGCCCGACGATTGCCGTATCGGTAGCCCGCTTCGCGACGTCGCACGGCAGGCCCTTCGATCGCTCGCGCGCTAGCGTTTCAGATACTTGAACCGCCGGTGCGGCTTGCCGGCCGCGGGCGAAACGTCTTCGTTCTTGAGCACCGAAATCGATCCGTCCACCTCGAGCACGGCGAGCCGGACGTCGTCGAGCGATCCGACGCCGTGCTCCCGCAGCGCCGCCGTCAGCTCGTCCTGGGCGATGCCCTCGCGTTTCAAGTGCTCCTCGACGACGACTCCGCGGTTGATGAGGACCGACGCGTGTCCCTTGAGAAGTCGGCCGAATCCCATCCACTTCCGCGCCGCGCGTCCGACGGAGAAGTTCAGGGCGATCAAGGCGCCGGCGGCGACGAGGCCCCCGGCGAGCGAGTTGTCGTTGCCGATCATCGCGTTCTGGACGGCGTTGGCGATCAGCAGGATGAGCACGAGGTCGAACGGCGTCATCTGTCCGATTTCGCGCTTGCCCGAGAGCCGCAAGCCGAGGAGGACGGCCGTGTACACGATCGCGCAGCGCGCCAGGATCTCGAGCCAGGGCGTTGCCAGGTGCCACATCACTCGAGCATAGCGCCGGCGCGGACCATCCATCGCGCGCCGGCGCCGGTGAAGTACGTTTTCAGTTCGCCTGCGGAGCCGGCGGTCTGTGGGCTCGCGTCCGGCCGCGTCTCACTGCCATCGAGAGGATTGCTGTCCGAAACCGGGTCGGTGAACGAAGCGCGAGGGACGATCGTCAATTTGAACGCCGCCGAGGCGCGGACGGGACGCGCCCGTCCGGCTCGATGCATCCGCCTTCGCTTCGCTTCGGCGCGACAAGTCGCCGCGCCGGCTATTTGGGTTCGAGGGTGGTTTCGACCGGGGTCCCTTGCAGCCCCGCCAGCGCGCTCCGCGCGATCTTGATCTTCACCTGGTCGGAGATCTGGAGGATCACGGTGTTCGTCGCGTCGTCGATCGCCGCGATCCGGCCGTAGATTCCGCCGTTGGTGATCACCGAGTCGCCCTTCTTCAGCTGCGCGAGCATCGCCTGCGTCTTCTTCTGGCGCTTGCGCATCGGGGCGATCAGGATGAAGTAGAAGATCCCGAAGATCAGGATCATGGGAAGGAACGACACGAGGGCGTTCGGCTGGCCCGCGGGCGCGGCGGCGAGGAGCGTCAGGTTCATCACGCGGCGGATCATCGCGGAACCGGCGGGGGCTGTCAAACGGCCGGCGCAGCCCTGCATCGAGCCGGACGGGCCGCGGGCTTTTTATTTTGATTTTCTCCGCGGATCGGCGCACACTGCGCGCAATGGAACCGGCGGATTCCGCCGTGCACCCGAGACCCACCGGACGCCCCGAGGCCTGGCACCGCCTGGGGGCCGGCGGCTTTCTCCGCGACGTCGTGCTCGGCTCTTCCGACGGGCTGGTCGCGGTGCTCGCGTTCGTGGCCGGCGTCTCCGCGACGCTCGGCGCGCGCCGCACGATCCTGCTCGCGGGCCTGGCCGAGATGTTCGCGGGCGCGACCTCGATGGGGCTCGGCGCGTACCTGGGCTCGAAGTCGGAGCGCGAGTTCTATGCGCGAGAGCTCGCGCGCGAGAAGCGGGAGATCGCCGAGATGCCCCACGAGGAGCGCGAGGAGATCCGCGAGATCTACCGCAAGAAGGGATTCGCCGGAAACGACCTCGAGATGGTCGTCGACCGCATCACCGCGGACAAGGAGCGCTGGCTGAAGGTGATGATGCACGAGGAGCTCGGCTTCGCGAAGTCCGGCGGCCTGTCGCCGATCCGGAGCGGCATCGCGCTCGCCGTCGCGTACATCGTCGGCGCGGCGATCCCGATCTTCCCGTACGCGCTGTTCCGCGAGGGCACCGCTTTTCCCGTGTCGATCGCGGTGACTCTCGGCGCGTTGTTTGCAGTCGGAATGTCGAAGGCGCGGCTCACGCACCGCCCCTGGTGGAAGGCCGGTTTCGAGATGTCGGTCGCCGGCGGCGTGGGAACCCTGGTGTGCTACGCGATTGCGAAGGGAATCGCGAGGCTCTGAATCGGGTTCGGAAGAGGAGGGA
>DATFVB010000002.1 GCA_035260525.1 Thermoanaerobaculia bacterium | reverse complement strand
CCGGCCTCCCCTTTTTCTTCGCCGGAAACCCGAAGCGGAAATATCGAAATCGGATGTCGCAGGGCGGCGCGGGCGGCACGCGCCCGGCCGGCTCGATGCATCCGCCTTCGCCAAGGCTACGGCGGATCTCATGGGCAATCCTCCGAAGCTCGCCAGAGCGAAGGAGGATCGCCGCGCCTCTACTACTCCCTCAGCGCTTCTCTCACTTTCTTCATGTCCTCCCACACATCCTTCTTCCTCTCCGGGCTCCGCAGCAGGAACGCCGGGTGGTAGGTCGGCATCACGCGGACCGGACCGAGCGGATGGAACCGGCCTCGCAGGCGTCCGATCGAGAGCTCGGTCTCGAGGATCGCCTGCGTCGCGAACGTCCCGAGCGTGACGATGACGCGCGGCGCGATCAGCCGGATCTGCTCCCGAAGGTAGGGAAGACAGGCGGCGACCTCGTCCGGCTCGGGATTGCGATTCTCGGGCGGACGGCACTTCAGGACGTTGGCGATGAAGACGTCCTCGCGGGTCAGGCCGATCGCCTCGATGATCTTCGTCAGGAGCTGCCCGGCGCGGCCGACGAACGCCAGCCCCTGCGCGTCCTCGTCGGCCCCCGGCGCCTCGCCGACGAACATCAGGTCCGCTTTCGGGTTCCCCTGGCCGAACACGAGATGCGTGCGCGATGCCGACAGCTTGCAGCGCGGACACCCCGCCGCGAACTCGGCGAGCGACGGCAGCGACGGGAAACCGACCGGGACGACCGGCCGGCTCGCCGGGTCCGTCGGCACCGCGTCTCTCGGCGCGGACGCGCCCGGCGGGCGAGGGGCGGCCGGACGCGCGGCCGGCGGCGGCGCGATCGGGCGCGGCGCGGGAGCCGGCTGAGCGGCGGTGGCGGCAGATGGGAGGAGGACCTCACGAAAGCCCAGATCGCGGAAGAACCGGATCTCTTCTAGATTTTTTCGGGGATCGTTCGCCACGCCAGCGTCGAGGATACCGCGTCCCAGATCTTGTCGGCGACCTCTTTCTTCGGCCGGCGCGACACCTCGATCCTCTGCCCGGCCGCGGAGAGGAGCACGACTTCATTGTGGTCGGCCTCGAATCCGACGCCTTCCCTCCCGACGTCGTTGCAGACGATCCAGTCCGCGTTCTTCTCCGCCATTTTCCGCCGGGCGCGCTCCTCCTGCCCGTCGCCCGATTCGGCCGCGAATCCGACGACGATCCGCTCGCCCTTGCGCGCCGCGATCCCCGCCAGGACGTCCTCTCCCGGCGATAGGGAGACGCTCCTCGGGCCGTCGGAGCGATGGAGCCGCCGGGCGAGGCGCTCGGGAACGAAGTCCGCGACCGCCGCGGCCATCATGAGCACGTCGCACGCCGCGAAACGCGCCTCGAGGAGCCGCTTCAGTTCCGCGGCGGACTCGAAGCGCTCGACGGCGATGCCGGGAGGAACGGGCCGGTCGGAGCTGGTCAGGAGGACGACGTCGGCGCCGCGCGCGCGGGCGCGCTCGGCGAGCGCGTGCCCCATTTTTCCCGAGGAGCGATTCGAGACGAACCGCACCGGGTCGATCGCCTCGCGCGTCGGACCGGCGGTGACGAGCACCTTCCGGCCCGCGAGATCCGCGGCCCCGCCCGACCCGAAGACCGCCGCCTCGACGATCTCCTCCGGCTCCGCCATTCGTCCCGGTCCGGAGCGCCCCGACGCCAGGAATCCGGCCCCCGGTCCGACGAACCGGACGCCGCGCGCGGCGAGCGCCGCGACGTTGCCGGCGACGGCGGGATGCTCCCACATCGCCGTCTCCATCGCGGGCGCGAGCAGCACCGGACCGGAATGGGAGAGGGCGTACGTCGACAGGAAGTCGTCCGCGATGCCGTGCGCGAGCTTCGCGATCACGTCGGCGGAAGCGGGGGCGACGAGGAGGAGCTCGGCCCAGCCGGCGAGCGAGACGTGCTCGACGGCCGCGGAAGGAGCGAACATGTCCGACAGGACGGCGTTGCCCGACAGGACGGAGAACGTGAGCGGAGCGACGAACTTCTCGGCGGTCTTCGTGAAGACGACGCGGACCTCGTCTCCGCGGTCGCGGAACCGGCGGACGATCTCCGCGGCCTTGTACGCCGCGATGCTTCCCGATACGCCGAGGACTGCTCTCATGGGCGCGGCCTCCCGCCGGACGATCTCACGGCCGCCGTTTCGGCCCGCGCCCGGGACGCCGGCGGACGAGCTCTACGACTCTTCGGTCTCGACCGGCTCCGGCACTTCTTCCCCTTCGGCCGCGAGCGAGCCGCCTTCGGGGCCGAAGTCCCAGCGAATCATGTTCTTCTCGAACTCGCCGGCGGCGAGGCGGGTGGGCTTGACGGGGGTCTCCGTCTCCAGCTTCGGCCGGGCCCCGCGCATCAGCTGCTCGGCGCGCCGCGCGAGGAGGATCACCATCCGGAATTTGCTGTCGACGCCTTCGGGCAGGTTCTGAATCACGCGTTCTCCCCTCATCGAAACTGTTTGCGAATCCGTTCGACCGGATCTTTCATCCGCGCCGGGCGCAGCCGCGCCGCCGACACGATCGCCTCGAGCGAGCCCAGGGCCCGTTCAAGGTCGTCGTTGATAATAGCATAATCGTACTGGGAGACCTCGTCGATCTCCCGGGCCGCGTTCGCCAGCCGCTTCTCGATCTGCCCATCGTCGTCCAGGCCCCTCGCCCGGAGGCGCCGGGAGAGCTCGGCCGCCGACGGGGGAAGGATGAAGACGGCGATCGACCCGGGGTACTTCTGCTTCACCTGGCGGACCCCCTGGACGTCGATGTCGAGGATCACGTCCTGTCCCGCCGCCAGCTTCGGAAGGACCTCCTTGCGGGCGGTCCCGTAGAGGTTCCCGTGCACCTCGGCCCATTCGAGGAACTCGTCCCTCCCGATCATGCCGCGGAACTCCTTCGCGGTCACGAAGTGGTACTCGCGCCCGTCCTCCTCGCCGTTGCGCCGCGCGCGCGTCGTGTGGGAGACGGAAAAATGGAGGTCCTCCGCGTGCCGGGTGAGGAGGCGCGCGATCAGGGTCGTCTTCCCACCCCCCGAAGGGGACGAGACGATGAAGAGGTCGCCGGGCGCGATCTCGCTCATTCGAGGTTCTGCACCTGCTCGCGGATCTTCTCGGTCTCGCTCTTCATGTCGATGACGTCCCGGGTGACGCCGAGGTCGCGGCACTTCGAGCCGATCGTGTTGATCTCGCGCTGGATCTCCTGCGTCAGGAAGTCGAGCTTCTTGCCGACGGGCTCCGCCGCGCGGCCGAGCAGGTCGCGGAACTGGTCCAGATGCGCGTCGAGCCGCGTGAGCTCCTCGGCCACGTCCGACCGCTCGGCGAGCATCGCGGCCTCCTGCTCGAGGCGGCCGGAGTCGAGCGGCGTGTCCGCGAAGAGGCCCGCGAGGCGCTCGCGGAGCGACGCGTGCAGGCGCTCGACGATGTCCCTCCGCGCCTCCGCGATCTTCCCCAACCGCTCGCGCAGGAAGCCGATACGCTCGAGCAGGTCGGTCGCCAGGAGCCGCCCCTCCGCGTCCCGCATCCGCGTGACTTCGGCGGCCGCGTGCGAGGCGATTGCGGCGATCTGCTCGACGGCCTCCGTCTCCATGGTCTCCGCCGCGCTCTCGACGTGCACCACCTGGGGAACGGTGAGGAGGTCGCGCACCTCGAGGCGCCCGCCGATCGGGAACTTCGCCGAGAGCGCGGCGAACCGCGCGAGCAGCCGTTCGAGAAGGGACTCGTTGATCGAGATCTCGTGCTCCGCCTCCTGGAGCCGCCGCAGCCGGACGGTCACGTCCGCCTTTCCCCGCAGGATCCGCCGGGAGACGGCGCGCCGGACGGCCGGCTCGAGGTCCGCGTGCTCTTCCCGGAGCCGGACGTTGAGATCGAGGAACCGGTGGTTGACGGTGCGGATCGCGACGTCGACGCTCCACTCCCCCACGACGCCGTGGGCGCGGCCGAAGCCGGTCATGCTCCGGACGCTCACGCCGGCCCCCCCGCCGGCGTCTCGCCGTCGAAGAACTGCATCTCGTACAGCCTCCGGTAGAGCCCGCCGCGCGCGATGAGCTCGGCGTGAGTGCCCTCGTCGGCGACGCGCCCCGACTCGAGGACGACGATCCGGTCGGCGCGCCGAACGGTCGAGAGCCGGTGCGCGATCACGAGCGTCGTCTTGCCCGCCATCAGCGTGGCCAACGCCTCGGAGACCGCCGCCTCCGACTCCGCGTCGAGCTGGGACGTCGCTTCGTCGAGGATGAGGATCGGGGCCCCCTTGAAGAACGCGCGCGCGATCGACAGGCGCTGCCGCTGTCCGCCGGAGAGTCGCCCGGCGTCCTCGCCGACCGGAGTGTCGTATCCCCCGGGAAGGGCGCTCAAAAACTCGTCGGCGCGCGCGCGCCGGGCCGCCTCGACGACGGCGGCCTCGGTCGCGTCCTCCCGGCCGTAGGCGATGTTCGACCGCGCGGTGCCGTTGAAGAGGAGCATGTCCTGGGTCACGAGCGCCATCTGTCCCCGGAGCGACGCGAGCGTGACGGAGCGGATGTCGGTCCCGTCGATCGTGATGCGTCCACCCGTCGGATCGTACAGGCGCGGCAGGAGATTGGCGAGCGTCGTCTTCCCCGCTCCGGAGGGCCCGACGAGCGCCACGGTCCGACCGGCGGGAATGTCGAAGGTGACGCCGCGCACGACTTCGGCGTCCCCGTAACGGAACGAGACGTTCTCGAACCGGATCGCCCGCGCGATCGGCGGGAGCGCCGGGGCCCCCGGGCTCTCCCGGATCTCGTTTTCGCGGTCCATCATCTCGAAGATCCGGGCCGCCGAGGAGATCGCCTGCTGCAGCGCGAGGTTCACCTTCGTGATGCTCTTGATCGGCGCGTACATCGTCATGAGCGCGATCAGGAAGGAGAGGAAGTCCCCCGCCGTCATGGTGCCGGCCGAGATCCGGCGCGCCGCGTACGCGAAGAGGAGCGTCAACCCCGTCCCGGAGAGGATCTCCATCAGCGGGGAGGAGATCGCCTGGATCCGGATCGTCTTCCGGTTGACCCGGAAATAGCGCTCGTTGGCTTCCGCGAAGCGGCGCGATTCGAAGTCCTCCATCCCGTAGGTCTTCACGATCCGGTGCCCGCGGATCGTCTCCTGGAGGATCTCCCCGATCGCGCCCATCCGCTCCCGCGAGGTGAAGGTCGTCCGGCGGAGCCGCTTCGAGATCTCGACGATCGGCCAGACGAGGAGCGGCGCGACGACGAGGGCGAAGAGCGTGAGCGTGCGATTCAACGACAGGACATAGCCGAGCATCACGGCGATCGTCAGCGCCCCCTGGAAGAGGTCGGCGATCCGCGTGCCGAAAGCCCCCTGGATGAGCTCGACGTCGCCGAGGAGCCGGCTCATCAGGTCCCCGGTCGTCGACCGGGAATAGAAGCTCGCCGACTGTCGGACGAGATGGTCGTACGCGTCTCCGCGGAGGTCTCGCACCATCGAGAGGCCGATGCCGTTGAACGCGAACTCCGAGAGGTACGAGAAGACGTTCTTGACGACGAGCGCCCCGAGCAGCATGGCCGGGACGGCCGCCCACAGGGGGATTCCCCGCGCGACGATCCCGGCCTTGAGCGCGGCGTAGGCCGCGTCGAGCGCGCGCACCGCCGCGCCGTGCCCGCTCCGGGCGAGCGCGGGGAGCGCCTCGGCCGGCCGGCCGCCCCTCGCCGGCGCGAGAACGTCGTCGAAGAGCGACCGGAAGAAGAAGACGAGCGCCCCGGTCGAGACCGCGACGACGACCATCGCGGCGAGCGCGGCGAGGATCTTTCCCCGGTACGGCAGGACGTAGCGGAGGAGCCGGCGCAGAACCGTCATGCCGGAAGCACCTCGAGCACCGCTTCGGCCGCGCGCGCGGCCGCTCCCCGGGGCCCGAGCCTCTCCCGGAGCGTCGACCAGCGGCGGCGCACCGCTTCGGCCTCCTCGGCCGAATCGAGGAAGCGGGCGGCCTCGCGAAAGACTCGCTCGACCGTGGCCTCCTCCTGGATGAGCTCCGGGACGACGCGATCTCCCGCGACGATGTTGGCCAGCGCGATGTGCGGCGTCTTGACGAGCCTCCGCGCGAGCGCCATCGTGGCCGCCGACGTGCGGTACACGACGACCATCGGCGCGCCGCACAGCGCGGCCTGCAGCGTCGAGGTGCCCGACGAGACGAGGAGGACGTCGCACGCTCGGAGGAGCGGCTCCGGGTCGCCCCGATGGAACGTCATCCCGCCGGAGCCCGGGAAGAGCTCCTTCGGGAGGCCCGGCGCCGGAACGACGACGATCTCCGCGTCGCGGCTCGCCGCCAGCCGCCGCGCGGCGTCGCGCAGCACGGGCCAGTGGCGGCGGACCTCTCCGGCGCGGCTTCCCGGCATGATCGCGATCCGCTTCCTCCCCGCCGCGCGCGGGACCGGCGCCTCCCCGTCGAGGTGGGCGTCCACCTCGTCGACGAGCGGGTGCCCGGCGCAGACCGCGTCGATCCCGGCCCCGCGGTAGATCTCGATCTCGAACGGGAAGAGGGTGATCATCCGGCGCACGAAGGACCTCATCACGGAGACGCGCCCGGGGCGCCAGGCCCACACCTGCGGGGAGACGTAATAGATCACCGGGATCCCGATCCGGGCGAGCCGCTTCCCGAGCCGAAAATGAAAATCGGGAAAGTCGATCAGGATCGCGGCGGCGGGCCGCTCGCGCGCGGCCGCCCGCTCGAGGCGCCTCGCGGTCCTCCAGACCGCGGGGAGCTTCGCGACGACCTCGAAGAGGCCCACGACCGACACGGACGCCGAGTCCGCCACGCGCGAGAGCCCCTCGCTCTCCATCCGCGGTCCGCCCATCCCGAAAAACGCCAGGTCGGGCCGCCGGCGCGCGAGCTCGCGGAGAAGCGACGCTCCGAGGCGATCCCCGGAGGTCTCGCCCGCGGAAACGAACACCTTCATCTAGTGTCCCGAGTTGGGAATAGCGTGCCATTTGTTCGGAGCGCCGCGGGGCAAGGTGCAAGTCGGCGCGATGCAGGCGATGCGGTGCCATCGTCGAGTCGCGCCGGCGCAAATGTCATGTTATTCCCAACTCGGGACACTGGCCGGTCAGGGATGCGCGGGGAACGGATACATCACCCACCCCGCTGCAATCGCGCCGACCAGCATCGTCAGGAGGACGAAGAAGAAATAGCGCCACCGCTCGCGCCGCCCCGACCGCCAGAGCAGCGCGAAGAATCCCGCCGTCAGGAGGGCGTAGAGGAACATCGCGAGAAAGTGGTCCTGCGGCATGCCACTTACCCTCTCACCCCTTCGTACCGGTGAAGATGTCGTAGGCGTCGAGCATCAGGAGGAGATTCATCATCCCGGCGGTCAGGATGAAGGCACAGCCGTATTCGAAGGTCGGCGAGAGGATGTTCCCGCCGGTGTTCTCGATCAGCAGCCGGGACGCGATGTTCAGGAGACCCGCGCCGTAGCAGGCGAAAGTGGCGAGCACGGTGAGCGGATGGTCGGGCTCGTGCACGTAGAGCTTCCCGTGGTACCCGAGGCCGAGGAGGAACGCGGCCGTCACGATCACGGCGTAGAGCAGGGCCGCGCCGCGCTTGCCGAGGTACGCGTGGCCGAGCCCGGGAAAGAGCCAGGCGAGGAGGAGCGCGACGAAGAGGTTGCCGCCCGCCGGCCGCGCCGGCGCCTCGGACCGGCTCACCGCGCGCTCCCGGCGGCGAGCGTCTCGAACGCCGCCGCGACGGCGCGGCGCGTCGCGGGGAGCTCCTCCGGGACGACCCGGGTCCGCCCGGTGACGGTCATGAAGTTGGTGTCCCCCTCCCAGCGCGGGACGACGTGGAAGTGGTAGTGGTCCTCGATACCCGCCCCGCCGGCCTTTCCGAAGTTCGCGCCGACGTTGAAACCGGAAGGGCGGTAGAGGGAGCCCAGGACCTCCTGGGTCCGCGAGATCTCGCCGATCAGCTCCGCGAGCGCGCCGGCGTCGCTCTCGAAGAGGCGCGCCTCGTGGGCCACCGGAGCGACCATGACGTGGCCGTTGGCGTACGGATACCGGTTGAGCATCGAGAAGACGCGCTCTCCGCGGTGGACGATCAGCGACGCCTCGTCATCCCCGAGCCGGAGCGCGTCGCAGAAGATGCAGCCCGCCGGTTTCTCGGACATGAGATAGCTCAGACGCCACGGAGCGAAGAGGGTCTCCATTCGCCGTCCGCCGACCCGAGGGTCACCGGTTGATCAGTTCCTTGAGCTCTTTTCCCGGCTTGAAGTACGGGATGCGCTTGGCGGGAACCTGGACCTTCTCCCCGGTCTTGGGGTTGCGCCCCACGCGGGCCCCCCGCGAGCGGAGCCGGAACGAGCCGAACCCGCGAAGCTCGATCTTCTCCCCTTCCCGCAGCGACTGGATGATCGAGTCGAAGAAGGCCTCGACGGCCGCTTCGGCTTCCTTCTTGTTGAGATCCGCCGCCGTCAGGACTCTTTCGATCAGCTCCGCTTTCGTCATCTCACTCTTCGTCCGCCGTTTCGGCCTTCTTGCGCGACCGCTTCTTCTTCGGCGCCTCGCCCCCCTCGGCGGGGGCCGCCGCCTCGGCCTCGACGTCGCGCGACGAGAGGCCGACCTTCATTTCCTCGTCCTCGATCCGCAGGATCGTGGCGCGGACCTTCTGCCCCTCGGCGTAATGATCCTGGGGCTTCTGCCCGCGGGCGAGCGGCGTCTCGGAGACGTGCATCAGCCCCTCCACCATCCCGTCGATGTTGACGAACACGCCGAAATCGGCGATGCGCGTCACGGTGCCCTCGATCACCGACCCGACCTGGTGCTTCTTCTTGAACTCCTCCCACTCGTTGGGCATGAATTCCTTGATCGAGAGGGAGATGCGGCGGTTCTCCGGATCGATGTGGGTGATCGTCGCGCGGACCTCGTCTCCCTTCTTCAGGACCTCGGAAGGGTGCTTGATGCGCTTGGTCCACGACATGTCGGAGACGTGGATCAGGCCGTCGACACCCTCCTCGATCTCGACGAACGCGCCGAAATCGGTG
>DATFVB010000001.1 GCA_035260525.1 Thermoanaerobaculia bacterium | reverse complement strand
CTCGGCTCGGGCTCGACCGACGTCCCGATCGTCCTCGCCCGGAAGGCGGCGCGGAGCGGGATCCGCCTCTCGATCATGTCGCTCGACGTCCAGGTCGCCCATCTCGCGACCGCGCGCCGTCTCTACGGTGCCGCCGCGCCTTCGCTCGTCGCGGGCGACGCGCGGCGCACGCCGTTTCCCGACGGCAGCTTCGACTGGGTGATCTCGGCGCAGTTCTTCCACCACTTCTCTCCGGAGGAGAACGTCGGGATCCTCCGCGAGATGGCGCGGCTGGCCCGCCTCGGCCTTTTCGTCCTCGACCTGCGCCGGCACGCGGTCGCGCGGCTCGCGGTAATGGGCCTCGGCCCCTTCTGCTTCCGGAGCGCGCTGACCGTCGAGGATGCGCGCATGTCGGTCGAGCAGGCCTACACTCCGGCGGAGGTCCTCGGCATCGCGCGGCTCGCGGGCCTCGCGGCGTGCGAAGTCCGCGCCGTGCCGCCCTTCCGGTTCGTGCTCTCGGCGCGGCGGTGACCGCCGAATTCGACGCCGCGATCGTCGGCGCCGGCCCGGCCGGATCGTCGGCGGCGATCGAGCTCGCGCGCGGCGGATTCTCCGTCGTCGTTCTCGAGAAGGACCGATTTCCACGCGACAAGGTGTGCGGCGAGTTCCTCTCTCCGGAGGCGATGGCGGACCTCTCCCGCTGGGGCGTGGCGGCGCGGCTCGACGGAGAGCACGTCGAGCGAATCGACCGCGGAACCTTTTTCTTCGAGCACGGACGGTCGGTCGAGTTTCCCCTTCCCCGGCCGGCCATCGGCGTCTCGCGGCGCCTGCTCGACACCCGGCTCGCCGAGGAGGCCGCGTCCTCGGGCGCGCAGGTCCGGTTCGGCGCGAACGTCGATCGCATCGACGGCTCGCTCGGCGACGGCTTCGCCGTGTCGGCGGCGGGGGGCGAGAGTCCCGTGACGGCGCGCGTCGTGCTCGCGGCATGGGGACGTTGGACGCCGCTCGACCGCGCTCTGGGACGGTCGTTCGCGGCGCGGACGCGCGGGCGGTTCTTCGGCTGGAGCCGGCACGACTCCGGCGACTCGTCGCATCTCGCCGGCCGGATCCACCTCCATTTCTTCCGCGGGGGCTACGGCGGCCTCTCGCGGGTGGAGGACGGCCTCGTCAACTTCGCGGGCGTCGTCTCCGAGAACGAGCTCCGACGCCGTCTCGGCACGGCGAACGATGGCGGAAACGGATGGGAGCGTTTTCTCGCCGCGCTCGTCGATGGAGAGCCCCGGCTCCGCGCCGACCTCGCGCCGCTTTCTCCGACGCGCGAAGTGCTCGGCACCCCGGCGGTCTTCTTCGAGCGCCACGCGCCCGCCTTCCGCGGAATTCTCGGCGTGGGCGACGCGGCCGGCATCCGCGATCCCTTCACCGGGGACGGCCAGGCGACGGCGATCCGCGGCGGCGTCGTCGCCGCGCGATGGGTCGGACGTTTCCTGCGCGGCGAGATCGCCCCGGCGGACCTCGAGCGGTTCTACCGCGCGGCGTGGCGACGCGAGTTCGGCGCTCGTTTCACGTGGGACGCGATCTTCCGCAAGGCGCTCCTCTCCCCGGCCGCGCGCCGTCTCCTGCTCCCCGTCGCGCTGCCGCTCGTGCGCGCCGGCATCGAACGCACGCGGCTGCGCGCCGTCGATTGATACACGATTTCAGCGGTGGTCGAGTCGCGCGGCACCTCGTGCCGCGCCTACTGTGGCATGAGAAGCCTTGGTTCCGGTCGCTGCAGGGCGGGGCGCTTCGGACCTCGTCAACGGGCCCAGAGGGGGCTTGGGGGAAGCATCCCCCAGGTAGAACGTTCAGCCCGGCGGTTCGGTCGCCGATGCCCGTTGGCGAAGGCGACCGATCTGCGCCGACCCGTCCGCCGAAGCTTCAGCGAAGGCGGAAGGCGCCCGCCGGAGCGAGCGTCTGCCGCGGGCTCGCGATCCCTCGTCGCGATGCGGCTGCGAGTGGCGCGGGGTCGTCTCTCCCGGAGCCGGCCGCCGCGCACCGTTCCCGTAACCCTATCCGCAGCGTGCGCCGGCCGGGCCGGGGACCTTCGCTCCTACCCTCACCCGGCCACCTGCGGTGGCCACCCTCCCCCAAACGGGGGAGGGGGATTTTGCGGCTCGCTCACGCTCTCGACCTTATGTGAGCGACTACGCGTCAGGACCCGCACCCGCCGCATCGCCGCCGTCGTCCCGCGATCGCCGCCGGCTGCGCGAGCAATTCTCGAAGACAGTCGCGCGGCACAACGTGCCGCGCTTCCTCCAGACACCCCGTCGCGAGAAGCCGCCGCGGGCTCGCGATCCCTCGTCGCGATCCGCCGCGGGTGGCGCGGCGCGAATCCCGGCGGGAGCCGCTCGCCCCGCACCGGCCTGTAACCCTATCCGCGGCCGGCGCCGAGCGGTCCCGGCGGGGCGCGCCGCGTCAGGATCCGCGAACCGCGGAGCGCGTCATACATCCCGCGAGCTCGACGGCCGTTCGAGCGATCACCACTCTTCGTCGGCCTCTTCCTTCTTCTCCGCACCCCGGGCCGCCGCGTCGGCGACATCCTGGTCGTCCGACTCTCGCAGGTCCTCCGGAAGAACGGACTCCGCTTCGCGCGCGAGCGCTTCCGCGTCGTGCCCCGCGCCCCATTCCTGAAGGCTCTCCGTGTACTTCTCGTCGGATTTCCAGTCGCCTTCACCCATCACGCCGGGAGTTCTCGGCGCCGCGGGCGCCCTGCGGGGAGGGGCGGCCTTCTTCGCGGCGACCTTTTTCGGAACGGGCTTCTTCGGAGCCACGGCGCGTTTCGTCTTCCTCGGAGCCGCTGCGCGTTTCGCTCTCTTCGGAGCCGCCTTCTTCGCGGCTCTTCCTACGCGCGCCTTCGCGGCACTTCTGACGCGCGCCTTCGCGGCGCGACGCTTCGGCGCCCTGGCAGATCTCTTCGCGGCGCGCGGTTTCGCCCTGCGCGGCGCGGACTTTCGGCCCGCCGATTTCGCGGCGCGCGACGACTTCTTCTTCGCCGAGCTTCGCGACTTCGCCGAGCTCCTCGACGCCTTTCTCACCGGACGCTTGGCCTTCTTCTTCGTCGCCATTTCATCTCCTCTCCGGGACGAGACTCCCGGTTTCTATAATCATATATGTGGTCTCCGAGCGAATCGTGGTGCGGGCCGACTCCCGCGGCGTGCGAATCGAGATCGCTCCGCCGGTCTCTTCGGCACCGCTGCGCCGGCGGCTCCTCGCGGCCGCATCCCTCCTGTCGGCGGGGACCCTCCTGGGCGCGATCCGGCTCGCCGAAGAGTGGCGCCACATCGCGGCCGGGAGAGAGACGATTCCGGCCGGGGCCCTTTTCGGCATGACCGTGGCGGTCCTGCTGGGCGCTCCGGCGGCGCTCGTCGGCCTCGTCGCCCTTTTCTTCGCCGAAGAAACGCTCGAGATCGAGCGCGATGCGATCACCCGCGAGATCTCGATCTTCGGAGCCGGGGAGCGCCGCACGCTCCCGCGCACCGACGCGACGCGGCTCCTCTGGACGACCCGGCCCGTTCCTCCCTGGTGGACCTGGACTTTCCGGCGCCTGGCGCTGGTGACGGGCG